>NZ_AYXJ01000026.1:0-117857 GCF_000681415.1 Pandoraea sp. E26 | reverse complement strand
GTGAGCTGGCCCTGGAAGGTTCGGCGCAAGCGCTTGCGAGCAATCCCAAGGTCATTGAAACGTATCTGGGGCTGGCCAGGAAAGCCACTGCCGACGCTTGATAAACCACCTACCGACAAAAAGACAAGCAGCCAGGCTGAGGGAGGAAACCGGAGACAAGGAGATCTCGGGAGGCAACTAAAAAATAAGTAGTAATACTAATAAATAATGTTTGGAGACAACCAATGAAGCGTCTGATACTTGCCGCCGCGATGGCGAGCACGGTAGTGGTAAGTGTTGCCAACGCGCAATCGAATGTTCAACTCTATGGCCTGCTCGATACTGGCGTGGAATACCTGACACACGCCACGCCACAAGGCGGGACGCTGGTGCGCGTTCCGACGAATACCGCCACATTGCCCTCGCGCTGGGGAATGCGTGGCACGGAAGATCTCGGTAACGGATTGCAGGCGCTATGGACACTGGAAAGCGGGTTCGCGCTGAACAACGGCACATCGGCACAGGGCGGCCGTCTGTTCGGGCGCCAATCCTTCGTCGGTCTCGGAGGCAAGTGGGGAACGATCACGATCGGGCGCCAGTACGGTATGACGTACCTGTCGCTGCTCGATTCCGACGTGATCGGACCGGCGATCTATAGCATGGGTTCATACGACAGCTTCATTCCAAACCCGCGTAACGACAATAGCCTTGCGTATAAGGGCGTGTTCAATGGCCTGACGGTCGGTGCGGAGTACTCGACCGGTCGCGATTCGACGAGCTGTGCCGGCCAGACCGCAGGCAACTTTCTCGCGTGTCGCGAAATCTCGGCGATGCTCAAGTACAACGCGGCCAAATGGGGCGCGGCTGTAGCCTTCGATGAACAGCGTGGGGGCGCGGGCTCCGCGCCGGCGACGATCGCACCGACAGCCAGTTACGCGATGGCCCGCGCAAGCAGCCGCGACCGCCGGCTGGTCGCCAACGGCTATTTTGTGCTCGGACCGGTCAAGGTCGGTGGCGGATGGATCGGGCGATGGATTCACTCCGACGTGACGAGCGTGTCGTCAAACCTGTTCTATCTTGGCGCGTCATACGCAGTCAGTGTGCCGCTGCAGGTGGATGCGCAAGTCGTCTACTACAACAGCAAGGACGCCAGCGTCCATTCGATCATGTATGTTGCCCGTGCAACTTACAGCCTCTCAAAACGCACTGCCGTGTACGCCCAGACCGGTTTCCTGACGAACGGCGCGCAAAGTAACTTCTCGGTTAGCGGCGCGACCGTCGTGCCCGCGTCTCCGGCCATGGGTGGCAACCAGTTGGGGGTGATGTTGGGCGTTCGTCACACATTCTGACCTCGCCTCGGGAATCGCGTGCCGGTGCCCCGCGCCCGGCGCGCGGCGTCTGTCGCCGGCCGGGCGCTCCGGGACGACGCGAAGCCGAACCCGCACGAAAGCGACCGTCGACATCGTCGTCGTTCGTCGCATCGCCAGTCGTTATCGCCTACACCCGGCGAGGGTGACGGCTGCGGCTGCCTCGTATGTCATTGATTTCACAAGTTTTGTCTCGGTCGTCGATCTGGCGAGCCCCGCGTTGAGTGATCAACATTCAGAATTCGCCTCCAGCCCAGGCCCGCTCGCCCAATTTTTACCTCCGGGAAAACCCCGCGTCTTGAAATCGTAAAACCCCGTCCCTATAATTAGCACTCGTTGGCGCAGAGTGCTAACGCCATGAATTCATAGCATATGCAAACGATTGCATATTTGTTTTGACGATCTCATTGAGAGAAAGAGGAGCTTGTAATGAACCTTCGTCCCTTGCATGACCGCGTTATTGTCAAGCGCCTGGACAACGAAACGAAGACCGCATCGGGCATCGTGATCCCGGACGCCGCTGCCGAGAAGCCGGACCAGGGTGAAATCCTGGCCGTCGGCCCGGGCAAGCGTGACGATCAAGGCAAGGCGATCGCACTCGACGTGAAGGTGGGCGACCGCGTTCTGTTCGGCAAGTATGCCGGCCAAAGCGTGAAGGTCGATGGCCAGGAACTGCTGGTCATGCGCGAAGAAGACATCATGGCCGTCGTGGCCGCCTAAGTCTGTCTCCCCCAGGACATCTACGTAAAGTATTCAAGGAGTTATTGCAATGGCAGCTAAAGAAGTCGTTTTCGGCGATGCCGCTCGTGCCAAGATGGTCGAGGGCGTCAACATCCTCGCCAACGCCGTCAAGGTGACCCTGGGCCCGAAGGGCCGTAATGTCGTGCTCGAGCGCAGCTTCGGCGGCCCGACCGTGACCAAGGACGGTGTGTCGGTCGCCAAGGAAATCGAACTCAAGGACAAGCTCCAGAACATGGGCGCGCAAATGGTCAAGGAAGTGGCTTCCAAGACCAGCGACAACGCCGGTGACGGTACCACCACCGCCACGGTGCTCGCCCAGTCGATCGTCCGCGAAGGCATGAAGTTCGTCGCCGCCGGCATGAACCCGATGGACCTCAAGCGCGGTATCGACAAGGCCGTCACCGCCGCCATCGACGAACTGCGCAAGATCAGCAAGCCCTGCACCACCAACAAGGAAATCGCTCAGGTCGGTTCGATCTCGGCCAACAGCGACACCTCGATCGGTGACTACATCGCCGCCGCCATGGACAAGGTCGGCAAGGAAGGCGTGATCACCGTCGAAGACGGCAAGTCGCTCCAGGACGAACTGGACGTCGTCGAAGGCATGCAATTCGACCGCGGCTACCTCTCGCCGTACTTCATCAACACCCCGGAAAAGCAAGTCGCGATCCTGGAGAACCCGTTCGTCCTGCTGTTCGACAAGAAGATCTCGAACATCCGTGACCTGCTGCCGGTGCTCGAGCAAGTCGCCAAGGCCGGCCGTCCGCTGCTGATCATCGCCGAAGACGTCGAAGGCGAAGCCCTCGCAACGCTGGTGGTCAACAACATCCGCGGCATCCTGAAGACCTGCGCCGTCAAGGCCCCGGGCTTCGGCGACCGTCGCAAGGCCATGCTGGAAGACATCGCCATCCTCACGGGCGGCCAGGTCATCGCCGAGGAAATCGGTCTGACGCTGGAAAAGGCGACGCTCAACGAACTGGGCCAGGCCAAGCGCATCGAAATCGGCAAGGAAAACACCATCATCATCGATGGCGCCGGTGAAGCCGCGAACATCGAAGCGCGCGTCAAGCAGATCCGCGCTCAGATCGAAGAAGCGTCGAGCGACTACGACCGTGAAAAGCTGCAAGAGCGCGTGGCCAAGCTGGCCGGCGGTGTTGCCGTGATCAAGGTCGGCGCCGCGACCGAAGTCGAAATGAAGGAAAAGAAGGCACGCGTGGAAGACGCGCTGCACGCCACCCGCGCTGCCGTGGAAGAAGGCATCGTCCCGGGCGGCGGTGTCGCTCTGCTGCGTGCTCGCGTTGCCGTGTCGGGCATCAAGGGTGCCAACCCCGACCAGGACGCCGGTATCAAGATCGTCCTGCGCGCCATGGAAGAGCCGCTGCGCCAGATCGTCACGAACGGTGGTGAAGAAGCCAGCGTCGTGGTGGCCAAGGTCGTGGAAGGCAAGGGTAACTTCGGCTACAACGCTTCGACCGGCGAGTACGGCGACCTGGTGGAAATGGGTGTCGTGGACCCGACGAAGGTCACCCGCACGGCACTGCAAAACGCCGCTTCGGTGTCGGGCCTGATGCTCACCACCGACTGCGCCGTCGCCGAACTGCCGAAGGAAGATGCACCGATGCCTGGCGGCATGGGTGACATGGGCGGCATGGGCGGCATGGGCATGGGCATGTAAGTCTCGCGAGAGACGGCTTGACCGGGCGCCGCGAGGCGCCCACTGCCCGGTCGCAGGGCCCCGTGGTCTCGATCACGTCGGCCCGCGCCGAAACGGCAACGAGTTCTCCGGGACTCGTTGCCGTTTTTTTTCGCCTACCGAGCTACCGAGCCGGTCGGGTTGGCGTGCCGGGCGTTGCGGTATCCATACCCGCGCCGCCGATTGCCGGTGGCACCTGCGGCGTCGTGGCGGCGATCTGCGCCTGCATCCACTGCCAGAACGCGTGAATGGAACGCTCCCGCGGATGGTTCTCACGCCAACTGACGTAATACTCGAGGCTGGGCGGCACCTGAATGTCGCCGATCTGCACCAGCTCCCCGGACGCAAGTGCGTCTCGCACCAGCAAGCTGCGTGTGGTGGCAACGCCTTGCCCCGCGAGGGCCGCCCGCAGCAGCAACCCCGAATCGTCGAAGATCGGTCCGCGCGTGGGCTCGTGCGGCGGCAAGCCGGCCGCAACCTGCCAGTCTCGCCACGAGCGATAGGAAAAGCGCAGCATGGGCAGCTTTGACATATCGGCGAGCGTGAAATCGGGCACGCGCGCGATCAGCGCCGGATGGCACACCGCGATGACGTGGTCGTCGAGCAGCTTGCGCGTGACGAACCCCGGCTTCTCCACCCGCTGATGCCAGATACCCACGTCGACCGAATAGGGGTCGGGCGCCGGGATATCGGCATGGATCCGGACCACCAGATCGATATTCGGGTGTTGCTCGCTGAAGCATCCCAGTCGGGGAATGAGCCATTGTGCGGCAAGGTCGGTCATGACGCTGACTTCGAGCCGTACCGTCGCGAGCGACACGTCGGGGACCGTGCCGGCCCGGGCCTCGGTCATCGCTTCGTCGAGTTCCGACATCCCGATGCGCACGCGTTCGGCCAGCCGTGCGCCGACACTGGTCGGGATCATGCGCGCGCCAACGCGACGAAACAAGGCCGTGCCGAGCTGCTGCTCGAGCGAACGCATGTGATGACTCACAGCACTGTGCGTCAAATTCAATTCTTCTGCGGCCCGGGTAAAGCTCCGGTGACGTGCCGCCGCCTCAAGCGCACGCAGGGATTGGAGGGGGGGGAGGTGTTGGAACATGATGTCAAATTCTACTCACAATACGAGCGCAAAGGTTTCGTTGGCCTCATCGCCGCGTTGCGCCGACAATGCCTACCCAAGCAATTCAGCAAGGTATTGTTCATGTCGAAAGCCCTCCGGATTTTCGTGCTGTTCGCCTGCGGCTACTTCGTCTCGTATGTGTACCGCGGCGTGAACATCGGGTTCGCCCCCTTCATGACGCGCGAACTTGGCCTCTCGTCCGCCGATCTCGGCCTGTTGACCAGCCTCTACTTCCTCGGATTCGCCGGCGCGCAACTGCCCGCGGGCGTGCTGCTCGACAAATTCGGGCCCCGCCGGGTCGCCTCGCTCGTGCTGCTGCTGGCGGCCGCCGGCGCCGCCATGTTCGGGTTGGCGCAAGGCGTGGGCGCGCTCATGGTGGGACGTCTGCTGATTGGTGTGGGCGTCTCGGTGTGTCTTGGTAGTGCGTTCAAGGCGCTGGCGCTATGGTTTCCGGTCGCGCGCCTGCCGTTGCTCAATGGCCTGGTGATGGCCGTGGGGGGCATGGGCGGAGTGGTCGTCGGCACGCCGCTGACATGGCTGCTCGGCCTGACCGACTGGCGGATGGTGTCGTTCGGCTTGGCGGCGCTGACGGTGTTCATGTCGGCGGCGCTCTGGTTCGGCGCTCCCGAGAAGCCGGGTTCACACGCACAGGGCGGGCTGGCCGAGGCGCTGCAGGGCGTGCGGCAGGTGCTTGGCAGTGCCATGTTCTGGAAGGTGACGTCGCTGTCAGGAATGACGCAAGGCGTGTTCTACGCGATGCAGTCGCTGTGGATGGCGCCGTTCATGCGCGATGTCGAAGGCATGGGTGAGGCGCAGGCGGCCTCGCTGGTGTCCGTTGTCGGGCTCGCCATGATGGCCGGCAGCGTCGGCTTCGGCGCGGCGGCCCGTTCGCTGGAGCGACGGGGCCTGAGCGTTTTCGCATTCTCCGGCGTGGGCATGGTGTTGTTCGTCATCGTGCAGGTGCTGCTCATGCTGCGCACGCCCATTCCCCCGATGTGGCTCTGGGCGGCCTACGGGATCTTCGGCGGCACGGGCATTCTGTCGTACGCGGTGCTCGCCGAACACTTCCACGGCACGCTGATCGGACGCGTGAACACTTCGCTCACGCTCGTCGTCTTCGTGCTGATCTTCCTGTGTCAGGTAGGGGTGGGGGCCGTACTCGGCGCTTACACCGCTCACAGCGCGCAAGCTCACTTCTCGGCGTGGACGGCGCTCGTCGTACTGCAGGTGCTCGGCGCCGTGTGGTACTTCTGGCCGCAGCGCCAACGCGTGCGCGAGGTCGCCGCGGCCTGATGCCGCCATTGCTGTCTCCCTCGGGACAGGGCCCCGAACGGGCCCGCTCGAAAACGCAGAAGCCGCGCCCGGCATAGCGCCGCAATCGAGGTCGTGGAGGCCGGCCGCTGGGCGGCGTTCCTCAATCACTTTCCGGTTTCGAGCACCCGCAACCACGCGCTCAGGCCTGCCTCGATGTCGGAGAGCGTCGCATCGGGCAGGGGCGCGAGCATGCGATGCTCGTTGGCCACATGGGCCTCGACGGCACGTTCGATCAACGCGAATCCGGCATCCGTCAATTGAACCAGGGTGCTGCGCGCGTCGTCCGGGTTCGGCACGCGCGCGATCCAGCCCCGGGCTTCCAGGCGCTGCAATCGGTGCGTCATCGTGCCCGACGTCACCATCAGCGTGGAAAACAGCGCCGTCGGCGCCAGCCGATAAGGCGCGCCCGAGCGACGCAACGTTGCCAACATGTCGAATTCCCAGCCGCTCATGTCGAACGTCGCGAACGTGGCGTCGAGTTGCTGCTGCACCAGCGCCGCACATCGTTTGAGCCGTCCGATGACGCCCATCGGCGAGACGTCGAGATCGGGGCGCTCCCGGTGCCATTGCGCGAGGATGGCGTCGACGGCGTCGCCGTGACGCGCATGCGCCGACGATGCCGGGGCCGCCTCCTGCCCGGAAGGCGCGGCTTGCGTGACCCTGGTTGCTCGATTGCCCGTGGACCGATTCGTCATGCGTGACTCCAGTTATCTTGACTTCAAGGCAAAATGATAGCAAACTCCATTTATCTTGAATTGAAGATAAATGGCGATGACAACTTCCGCGACCACTTTGCCCTCGGGCGTGCGCTGGGCTGACGTTCTGCTGACGGCGTTTGCCCCGATGATCTGGGGATCGACCTACATCGTGACGACGCAGGTGCTGCCGCCCGATCGTCCCTTTACGGCGGCGCTGATTCGCGTGCTGCCGTCGGGCCTGCTCCTGTTGCTTTGCACTCGCCGTTTGCCGGCGCCGCGCGACTGGGGGCGTTTGCTGGTGCTTTCCGCGCTGAACATCGGCGCGTTCCAGGCGCTGCTGTTCGTCGCCGCCTATCGTTTGCCGGGTGGGTTGGCCGCCGTCGTCGGCGCGATTCAGCCGTTGCTGGTCATGGCGCTGGCATGGGGCGTGGAGCAGCGGCGCCCATTGGGGGCGACGGTCTGGGCGGCGGTGGCCGGCGTCGTCGGCATGGGCATTCTGTTGCTCTCGCCGGGAACGATCTTCGAGCCGGTGGGCATCCTGGCGGCACTGGCCGGCGCGGCGAGCATGGCGACGGGAACCTATCTCACGCGCCGGTGGCGTCTGGACATGCCCGTGCTGGCGCTCACGGGCTGGCAACTGATGTTGGGGGGGCTGATGATCGCGCCCGTGGCCTGGTTCGCCGACGCGCCGCTGCCGGGCATCACGCTGTGGCAGGCCCTGGGGTACCTGTACCTGTCGATGGCGGGCGCCTTGCTGGCCTACGCACTGTGGTTTCGCGGCATTGCGCGGCTGACGCCCGTGGCGGTGTCGTCGCTCGGTCTGCTCAGCCCGTTGACGGCGGTCGTGCTCGGCTGGGTCCTGCTGGGGCAGGCGATCCGGGGCTTCGCGTTCGTCGGGCTGGCGATGGTCTTCGCGAGCATTCTCGCCGTGCAGTGGACGGCGTCCCGACGCGCCTGAACGCGGCGCGCGCCGGCGCTCAGTTGCTTTCGAGATCCTGCGCCACCCAGTCGCCCGACTTGCCGCCGTGCTTTTCCAGCACGCGCACATCGGTCATCGTCATGCCGCGATCCACGGCCTTGCACATGTCGTAAATGGTCAGCAGTCCCACCTGCACGGCCGTCAATGCTTCCATCTCGACGCCCGTGCGACCGACGGTCTCGACCTGGGCACGGCAGTGAACGGCGTTGGCGCCGTCGTCGATCAGGAATTCCACGCTGACGCGCGTGAGGGCGAGCGGATGGCACAGCGGAATCAGATCGGCCGTGCGCTTCGCGCCCTGAATGGCGGCGATGCGGGCGATGCCGAGCACGTCGCCTTTCTTTGCCGAGCCGGTGCGAATCAGTGCCAGCGTTTCCGGCTTCATCCGGATGGTGCCGCGCGCGACGGCGATGCGATGCGTGCTGTCCTTGCCGCCGACGTCAACCATGTGGGCCTGTCCGGCGCTGTCGAAATGGGTGAGTTCTGCCATGAGTCGATGCTGAAAGAGGTCTGTCGCCACTGCCCTAGGAAAGGCTGACGGATGCCCGTGTCGCGAGCCTGAAGGCGGTCGTGTCTTGTCGTATTGGGAACGTTTGCGCCGTGGCGCGGAACGTCCATGTCTGGCTGCTATCATAGCAGCAGCCTCGAGTGATCAGCGCCACGCGGCGCCCATTTGCCATGACGCGTTCGTCACGTTCGTTCCGCGCCTTCATCCGCATGTTCAGCATGTCTCGCATGATCCCCGTGCTTCGTCTGTCGCGGTGCCGCGCATGAGCGTCATGCCGCCACGCGCTCGCAGCGCCTCCCGTGTCCGGTGGCCTCGCGCCGTCGCATGCGGCATGTTGCCCGTGATGACGGCGGTCACGTTCGCCGCCGCTGTCGTGCCGACGCAAGTCGCCGCACAGGCGCTTCCCACGCTGGGCCAGAGTTCCGCATCCGATCTGTCGCCCGCCATGGAGCGCAAGCTCGGCGAGCGCGTGATGCGCGAAATTCGCGCCGATCCGGATTACCTGTCCGACCTGTTGCTGTCCGATTACGTGAATGGCCTCGGCGGCAAGCTCGTGTCCGCCACGCGCAAGGTCGGCCTGGACGCGAGCCAAAGCTTCGAGTTTTTCGTGGTGCGCGACCCGGCGATCAACGCGTTCTCGCTCCCCGGCGGTTTCATCGGCATCAACACCGGACTGATCGTCGCCACACGCACCGAATCGGAGCTCGCCTCGGTCGTCGGCCACGAGACGGGGCACGTGCTGCAACATCACATCGCGCGAATGCTCGGCCAGCAGGCGCAGAACTCGTGGATCGCGCTGGGCGGCCTGCTGCTCGGCCTGCTCGCCGGGGTGGGCGCGCGCAGTTCGGATCTCGGCATGGGCATCGCGATGGGCGGACAGGGACTGGCCGTCGATCGGCAATTGCGTTTCTCGCGCGACGCGGAACGCGAGGCCGACCGAGTCGGTTTCCAGTTGTTGCAGGCGGCCGGCTTCGATACCTATGCCATGCCGACGTTCTTCGAGCGATTGCAGCGCGCGGACGCGATCAACGAAGCCGGCGTGCCCGAATACGTGCGCACCCACCCACTGACGACGGACCGTATTGCCGACATGCTCAACCGTTCGCGCAACGCGGGTTATCGTCAACCGGAACAATCGCCCGAATACCAGTTCGTGCGCGCGCGTTCGCTGGTACTGCAGCAGAAGTCGGCGAGCGACTACGCCACGATCGCCGACGCGCAACGCACCGCCATCCGCACGCAGACCGCGCCGAGCGTGGCGGGCGCCTGGTACGCGGTCGCCCTCGCCGAGTACAAGCAAAATCGCTGGGCGCCCGCCCGCGAAGCGCTGGAGAACGCCCGCGCGGCCTTTGGCGGCAGCGGTCCCGGCACCCCGAGTCTGGCGGTGCTCGCGTCGGACATCGCGCGTGCGTCGGGCCGGCCGGACGACGCGCTGCGCATCGCGGTGCAGGCACGCACGGCATTTCCGCTATCGCAGGCGGCGGACATGGCATATGCCGATGCGCTGGTGGCTGCTCACCGGATTCCGGACGCGACGAAGTTCCTGCAGGCGCAAGTGGAGCGTTATCGCAGCGAGCCGATCTGGTGGCGCGCCCTGGCCGGCGCGTGGGCGGCGGGCGGCAAGCGCGCCCGACAGCACGAAGCGCTCGCGGAGCAGTACGCGTTGCAGGGGCAATGGATGGCGGCGGTGAGTCAATTGAAGCTCGCCCGCGATGCCGGCGACGCCGACTTCTACGAACTTTCGACCATCGACGCCCGATTGCACGAGTTCCAGCGCCGGTACAAGGAAGACAAGGAAGAAGAGAAGGACTTCAACAAGCAGTTCGGGTGAGCGGCGCCAGCATCGCGAAATGCATGCCGCCGCCCGACGCACCTCGCGCGCGATGTCGCCCGGGCACGCTCAGTCGCCCGGGCACGCTCAGTCGCCCGGCGTGGCCGACGCTTGCGGATCTCGCTCGAAGCCATACGTCTGTGGCAACGTGCCCGCACGAACCGTCGCGAACGGCAGCGAGTCGCCGTTGCGCCAATGCAGGCGCACCGCCGCCCTGGCATCGGCCGTATCGTCGGCGGTCTCGGCCAGCTCGAACGCCTGCGGCAAGTCCGACACTTGCGTGAGCAGATCGATATCGTGATCGTGCAGCAGCGCCAGCGGCGCATTCGGCATGTCGGCACCCTCCGCGCGAACGGCGCCCGCGAATGCCACGTTGCCGTCTTCGTCGAGCAGGCACGCGCTCGGGACGAACGATCGGCCCAACTGATCGGTCAGCACCGGCGCGCCGCGGCCTTCATGGGCTGCGGCGTCCCATGTGAGACGCACGACGAACGGCGCATAGGCCAGCGACACGTAGACGCGTTGCGGCCCGTTCTGGAAGTACCAACGCCCGGCGTCGTCGCAGGCGTAATTGCGGGCGATGAATGCCAGCAGCGCTTCGTGACGAATCGGATCGCCCGCGGCACCCGCCGCCTGCGCCGCATCGTCGCGCATGCGCCACTGCCCGCGACGATCGAGCGCCAGCCAGCCGTAGCAGTGCGGTACGTTGGGCCACTTGGCCATTGCCTGTCGAACGATTTCATCCATGGGACATCCTCGCGGGGCGCACGCGCCTAAGCCGCATTCGGCAAGAATTGACGGAAATACTCGATGACCGTGTGCGGCATCCACGTCATGCCGCCCGGGAATGGCCCGCTCATGAAACCGACGTGCCCGCCATGCGCGGGTTGCAGCAGGTGCACGAAGCGGCCTACGTCGTCTTCGCCGGGCAACGCGCTCGCGGGCTGGAACGGGTCGTTGCGTGCATTGATGACGAGCGTCGGGACCTCGATGGCCGGCAGGATCGGCTTGCTCGACGCGCGGGTGTAGTAGTCGAACGCGCTGTGATAGCCGTGCAGCGGTGCCGTGACCACGTGATCGAATTCGCCGAGGTCACGCGCCGCCAGCATGCGCTCGCGATCGTAAAGGCCCGGATATTGATCGAGCTTGGCAAGTGCCTTCTTCTTGAGCGTGCCCAGAAAATTGCGCGTGTACACCATGTTGAAGCCGTGCGAGAGCGCGAGCCCCCCCGCGCGCAGGTCGAGCGGCGCGGAAATGGCGCAGGCGGCGCTGACGATGCCAGTGGCGTGCGCCTCGCGCTCGCCAAGCCAGCGCAGCAGGACATTGCCGCCCAGCGATACGCCTGCCGCGAAGATCGGGCCCGATGTGCTCGCGCGCAAACGTTGCAGCATCCAGTCGATCTCGGTGCTGTCGCCCGAGTGGTAGAAGCGCGGCGCGCGGTTCATGCGCCCGCTGCAACTGCGAAAGTGCGGTATCACGCCACGCCAGCCCTGCGCTTCGACTTCGCGCATCAACGTTCTGGCGTAGTGGCTGCCCGAGCCGCCTTCCAGTCCATGAAACAGCACGACGAGCGGTGTCGCAACGAGCGCGCCAGGCGCCGGCGGCGCCTTTTCCGAGGCGGGCGGGCCAACCAGCCAGTCGACGTCGACGAAATCGCCGTCGGGCGTGTCCCACGTCTCGCGCCGGAACTCGACGACCGGGCGGCGTCCGAGCAAGGCAGGGTAGATCGTCTGGCTGTGCCCGTCGGGCAGCCAACGCGGCGAGCGGAAATCCAGGGGAAGAAATGCCGCCGGGCGTGCCGTCATCGCGACTCCGGCCGGTTCAGTGCAGCCCGTCCGGACGCGCGTGCATCATCAGGCTGAACTGCTCGACGGCATGCGGCGGCAACGGGCTGGAGTGGATGTGGGCGAAGCGCCAGTCGCCTTGCTCATGCACCAGTACGTAGGTGGTATGAATGAGCTGGGCGGTGGTCTGTCCGGCGTCTTCCTTGCCCACGCGCATGGCTTCGGTAGCCGTGTGCACGACCGTGCCGACGGTGTCGTACTCGGTCGTGTCGAGCGAATCGATCAGCACCACGCTCTGCGTGAATTGGGCCACCAGGCCGCTGCGGATCTGCTCGAGGCCGTCCCAGCGGGTGCCGTCGGCGCGAATGTAGCTGACGAAATCCTCGTTCGCCCAGAGCGACATCGCACGATCCGTCTGCCCGCGGCGCAGCGCGTCATAAAAGGCCGTGATGGTTTCACTGGCGGCATCGAACAGGCGGACGAAACGTGGCATGAGGATTTACCGTTGAAGGTGACCGGATCGGGCTGAAGGCCGCACCACGCTGGATGGCATCAGCGCTGCGTGAGCAGGATGTTGCGAAGGTTCGCGAACACGTGCTCGGGCATCAACTCGTTGAGGCAACGCGTGTGGCCCAGCGGACATTCGCGGGCGAAACACGGGCTGCATTCCAATTGTAGCCACAGGACGTGCGCCTGGTCGGACAACGGCGGCGTGTGGCGCGGATCGGACGAGCCGAACAGGGCGATCTGCGGGCGACGCAAGGCCGCGCTCACATGCATGAGCCCCGAGTCGTTGCTTACCACGGCATTGGCACGCGCGAGCAGCGCACAGGCCTCGGCAAGCGAGGTCTGCCCGCAGAGATTGCGCACGAACGGGGCGTCTGCCGCGATTTGCTGGGCCAGCGCGCCGTCCTTTCCCGAGCCGAGCGCGATGATCTGCGCGTACGGGAACGAGCGGCGAACCAGTTGCGCCAGTTGCGCGAAGTGGCCGGTCGGCCAGCGTTTGGCGGGGCCGAACTCGGCGCCCGGACAGAACACGACGAGCGGTACGCGCAAATCGAGGCCGAA
Organism: Pandoraea sp. E26; assembly: GCF_000681415.1. NCBI lineage: Bacteria > Pseudomonadati > Pseudomonadota > Betaproteobacteria > Burkholderiales > Burkholderiaceae > Pandoraea > Pandoraea sp. E26. The sequence goes on along the minus strand of NZ_AYXJ01000026.1, from coordinate 104,772 downwards.
ACGCGCGAAAACGCGGGCCGACTCGTTCAGATCGGTCTCGATGCGCGGCGTCGGCAGCGTTTCGGGCAGCTTGGCCCCCGGTGCGAACGCGAGCGCCGCGTAATGCCGCACCATCGGCGGGCGCTCGTCCTTGCGCGGATTGGCGTGACGCACGTTGAGCAGGCCGTAGCGCTGCTCGCCCTTGTAGCCGATGCGCAACGGGATGCGCGCCAGCCACGGAATCAGGGCCGACTTCAGCGAGTTCGGCAACACGTAGGCGGCGTCGTAACCCTCGTCGGCGAGCACGCTCGCGAGCCGGTAGCGCTCGAGCGGCTGCAACTTGCCGTGCGCGAGGTCGGTGGCGACGACGCGCGAAATCTCCGGCATGCGCTCCAGAACCGGGGCGACCCAGCCCGGCGCGATCGCGTCGATGGTCAGACGCGGATGCAGACGCTTGAGCAGGGTGAACAACGGCTGCGCCATCAGCGCGTCCCCAATCCAGTTGGGGGCGATCACCAAGGCTTTATGCATTGGGCGGAGACTCTAAACGTTAAGCGTGGCGATGAAACTGACGCACGACCGGCCAGTGCTCCGCGACAGCGGCGGATGGCACCGGGAACCGGCCGAGGCAGGGCGCTGCGGGCTCAGTGGTGACCCTTGAGCACGACACCGGCCTTCAGGCGATAGCGCGTGCCGCAGTACGGGCAGGCGGCTTCGCCGTGGGTGACATCGATGAAAACGCGCGGGTGGGCGCTCCAGGCTTCCATCTTCGGATTCGGGCAATGGACCGGGAGATCTTCGGCGCCGACTTCGACGACCGGCATTTGTTTGACTTCGCTCATGGGGTTCAGACCGTGATGGATATTCGGAACTCTGGGGATTGCGCGACCATGACAGGCGCAAAGCGCATGCCCGACCGTTCACCAAAAGACGCTATTGTAAAGCAGGCGCCGCCCTTTGCGGATGGCGCACCGCGCTTGGCGCCTCGCGGCAGGCCGCGTCCGACAGGCAAGTTACCGTGCGCGTGGCGCGCACGCGACACCGCGGCGCAGGCCCCGGCAAAAAGCGTGGGAAATCGGACGATATCGGGCGATATCGGACGTCAGCGTAGTAAACGAATATTTAACATGACTATAATGGTGCGTCGCCCGCCGCCAACGATGAATACAGTCAGGAGACTCTCCGGCAACCCCTGGCGGGCGCTGTGACCGACAGCGGTCATCTTGGGCGTGCCGGGCGCCGTCGGGACCGCTTCGCCCCGCCTTGCCACACCCTGCGCCGCTTGCCGCGGCGCTCGCCCCCAACCGACCATGCCAACGCTTCGTTTGCCAGCCGCCGAACGTGATGGGTTCGCGGCAGGTTTTCGCATCATTTCGCCACTTCTGCTAGCCATCTTCTCCTGGGGGCTCGTGACCGGGGTCGCCATGAGCAAGTCGGTCCTCACGGTACCCCAGGCCATCGGCATGAGCCTGATGCTCTATGCGGGCTCCGCGCAACTCGCGTCGCTGCCACTCTTTGCCGCGGGCATGCCCCTGTGGACCATTCTGCTCACGGTCGGCATCGTCAATCTGCGCTTCGTGATCTTCAGTGCCGGGCTACAGCCGCATTTCTCGTATTTGTCGTTGCCGCGCCGCATCGCGCTCGGCTACGTCAACGGCGATCTCGGCTTCGTGATGTTCATGAACCAGAATTTTGCGAGCGGTTACGTCCCGGGCAAGGAGGGGACGTATTACGGCATCACCCTCAGCAACTGGGCCGTCTGGCATGTGTCGTCGATCCTCGGCATCATGCTCGGCTCCCTCGTGCCCGATAGCTGGGGCCTGGGCTTTGCCGGCACGCTCGCGCTCATTCCCATGATGGTTCACACGATCACGAGCCGTTCCACGATGCTCGCCGTCGCGCTTGCGTCGGTGATCGGCGTGCTCGCATTCGACCTGCCATACCGGCTCAATCTTGTGCTCGGCGTGCTCGGCGCACTTGCGGCCGGCATGGTGTGCGACGACCTTGCGGCGCGCCATGCGAAGCGTCTGGCATCGACCAGGACCGCGAGCGGGGCGACCGGCATCGAAGTCGGCCCGCGCGACGACGCGCGGACGGTGGCGCCCGCCAGCGTGTCGGCCGTCGCGCCCACGGCGGCATCCAGCGTGGTGCCCGCCGATATCCCCTCGGGCAGGTCAGCGGTGGGGGCGAGCGCAACACATGTCGCGGATGCGCCGCGTCGCGACGAGGAGCGCTCATGAGCACCTTCGAAATCTGGTTCGCCTTCGTGGCGATGACGGCGATCACGATCGTCACACGCACCTTCTTTCTGTTGGCGGGCGAGCGTGTGACGTTGCCGCAACGACTCCAGCGCGCGTTGCGCTATGCCCCGGCAGCCGCGTTGGCGGTGATCGTGGTGCCCGAGGTGCTGCTGCTCGATCACCAGTTCGCGGTGCATCTGGGCAATCACAAGCTGGCGGCGGCGATCGCGGCCACGGCCTGGTTCGTCTGGCGGCGCAACATGATCGAAATGATTGTCGTCGGCATGGCCGTCTACACGCTTGGCCGGCTGTTTCTGTAGGCGGAACCCCGGAACCCCGAAATGGGCAACCCGGCGGTCGGATCAGTTAAAATGCATGTTTTTCCCACCATATATTCCGGATTCTCATGGCTTCCGTCGTACGTCTGACCGATTTGATCGCCCAGGGCCAGCTCGCTGGCAAACGTGTCTTCATCCGCGCCGACTTGAACGTGCCGCAGGACGACGAGGGCCGCATCACGGAAGACACGCGTATCCGCGCTTCGGTGCCGGCCATCCAGATGGCGCTCGACGCGGGCGCCGCGGTAATGGTGACGTCGCACCTGGGCCGTCCGACCGAAGGCGAATTCAAGCCCGCCGACTCGCTCGCCCCGGTCGCCGGCCGACTCTCGGAATTGCTCGGTCGTGACGTGAAGCTCGTGGCCAACTGGGTCGACGGCGGTTTCGACGTGGCGCCGGGCACCGTGGTGCTGTTGGAGAACTGCCGCGTCAACAAGGGCGAGAAGAAGGACAACGACGAACTGGCGCAGAAGATGGCCAGGCTGTGCGACGTCTACGTGAACGACGCGTTCGGCACGGCCCACCGCGCCGAGGCGACCACGCACGGTATCGCCAAGTACGCACCGGTCGCCTGCGCGGGCCCGCTGCTGGCCGCCGAGCTCGAAGCGCTGGGCAAGGCGCTGAACGCGCCGGCGCGTCCGCTCGTGGCAATCGTCGCGGGCTCGAAGGTCTCGACCAAGCTCACCATTCTCAAGTCGCTCGCCGACAAGGTCGATCACCTGATCGTGGGCGGCGGCATCGCCAATACGTTCATGCTGGCCGCCGGTCTGCCGATCGGCAAGTCGCTCGCCGAGGCGGATCTGGTGGGCGAGGCGAAGGCCATCATCGACGCCATGGCCGCACGCGGCGCCACTGTGCCGATTCCGACGGATGTCGTGTGCGCCAAGGAATTCAGCGCCACGGCCGAAGCGACCGTGAAGGCTGCTGCGGACGTGGCGGCCGACGACATGATTCTGGACATCGGGCCGCAAACGGCGGCCAAGCTCGCCGAGCAACTGGGCGGCGCCGGCACGATCGTGTGGAACGGGCCGGTCGGCGTGTTCGAATTCGATCAGTTCGGCCACGGCACCGAGACCCTGGCGCGTGCCATTGCGGCAGCCAAGGGCTTCTCGATCGCCGGTGGCGGCGACACGCTCGCGGCCATCGCCAAATACGGCATTGCCGACGACGTCAGCTACATCTCGACGGGCGGCGGCGCTTTCCTCGAATTCCTCGAGGGCAAGACGCTGCCGGCGGTCGATGTCCTGCAACAACGCGCCGCCGGCGCCCACTGATCGCGCAAACCCAGGTGGAGCGGGGCTCGCCGCCAGGTTCGATGGTCCGGAAAGCATTCGTGGACGGCCGTTTTGACCCGTTCATTGCGAACGTCAGAGATCGAATCAATCGATTTCGTACGGACAATACGAACTTTTTGGTTAACCTGCGGCGGGCTAAATGCGTTACAAACCTCTAAGCGCCAGCAATGTCGAACGCGCTGCTACCAAAGAGGATGAAGAGATGGATGTAATGAACCGCTCCACCAAGATCGTCGCCACCATCGGTCCGGCATCGAGCACGCCGGAAGTGCTCTCGCGCATGATCGCTGCAGGCGTCGACGTCGTTCGCCTGAATTTCTCGCACGGCAAGGCACAGGATCACATCGAGCGCGCCGAGATGGTGCGCGCGGCCGCGAAGGCCGCCGGCCGCGAAGTGGCCATCATGGCCGATTTGCAGGGTCCGAAGATCCGCGTCGGCAAGTTCGAAAACGGCAAGACCACGCTGGAAGCTGGCGCGAAGTTCATTCTTGACGCCGAATGCGAGCTCGGCAACGACGAGCGCGTCGGCCTGGACTACAAGGAACTGCCGCGCGACGTGAGCACGGGCGACGTGCTGCTGCTCAACGACGGCCTCATCGTGCTGATCGTCGATCGGGTGCTCGGCAGCGAGATTCACACGACCGTGAAGGTCGGCGGCGATCTGTCGAACAACAAGGGCATCAACCGCCAGGGCGGCGGGTTGACGGCGCCGGCGCTGACCGCGAAGGACATGGAAGACATCAAGACCGCGATGGCGCTGGGCGCCGATTACGTCGCGGTCTCCTTCCCGAAGAACGCCACGGACATGGAAATGGCGCGGCGCCTGGCGAACGTGGCGGGCGAGCCGTATGGCATCAAGCCGCTCATGATCGCCAAGATCGAGCGCGCCGAAGCGATTCCGGCGCTCGAAGAGATCCTGGCGGCCTCGGACTGCATCATGGTCGCGCGTGGCGACCTGGCCATCGAAGTCGGCAATGCGGCGGTGCCGGCGCTTCAGAAGCGCATGATCCGCATGGCGCGCGAGATGAACAAGACGACCATCACGGCCACGCAGATGATGGAGTCGATGATCCACAACCCGGTGCCGACGCGCGCCGAGGTGTCGGACGTGGCCAACGCCGTGCTCGACGGGACCGACGCGGTGATGCTCTCGGCCGAGAGCGCGGCGGGCAAGTATCCGGTCGAAACCATCGAGACGATGGCGACGATCTGCGTCGAGGCGGAGCGTTCGGAGACGGTGGAACTCGATCGCGACTGGCTGGACCAAACTTTTACGCGCATCGACCAGACGATTGCCGCCGGCGCGCTGTTTACCGCGTATCATCTTGGCGCGAAAGCGATCGTGGCGCTGACCGAATCGGGCGCGACCGCATTGTGGCTGTCCCGTCACAAGATTCACGTGCCGATTTTCGCGCTGACCTCGCAGCTCGGCAGTCACCGCAAGATGGCGCTGTACCGCAACGTGTATGCGATGCGCGCCGATGCGACGCTCGACCGCGATCACGCGCTCAAGCAGGCGGAGCAACTGCTGCTCTCGAGCGGGGTGGTCAAGCGCGGCGACACGATCGTGCTGACGGTGGGCGAGCCGATGGGGCAACCCGGCGGCACCAATACGTTGAAGATTGTCCAGGTGGGCCACGCATGATGCGTTGGGCCGCGCCGGGCGCGGCGAGGCGATTGCGCCCCGCCGCCGCCCGCGCGCCGTCGTCATGGGGGCGCCTCTGGATCGAAGAAAGATTTGCTTAGTTTTGTGATTCCAAGGAGAACATCATGCCCCTAGTCTCTATGCGACAGCTGCTGGACCACGCCGCCGAAAACGGCTACGGTCTGCCGGCCTTCAACGTCAACAATCTCGAGCAGGTTTCCGCGATCATGGCCGCCGCCGACGAAGTCGGCGCGCCGGTCATCATGCAGGCCTCGGCCGGTGCCCGCAAGTACGCCGGTGAGGCGTTCCTGCGTCACCTGATCTCGGCGGCCGTGGAAGCCTATCCGCACATCCCGGTGGTGATGCACCAGGATCACGGCCAGTCGCCGGCAGTGTGCATGGCCGCCATCAAGAGCGGTTTCTCGAGCGTGATGATGGACGGCTCGCTCGAGGCCGACGGCAAGTCGGTGGCGAGCTACGAGTACAACGTCGAAGTGTCGAAGAAGGTCGTGGAGTTCTCGCACTACATCGGCGTGACGGTGGAAGCCGAGCTGGGCGTGCTGGGTTCGCTCGAAACGATGAAGGGCGACAAGGAAGACGGTCACGGCGCCGACGGCACGATGACGCGCGAGCAACTGCTGACCGATCCGGATCAGGCCGCCGATTTCGTGCACCAGACCCAATGCGACGCGCTGGCGATCGCCATCGGCACCTCGCACGGCGCCTACAAATTCAGCCGCAAGCCGACCGGCGACATTCTCGCCATCGACCGCATCAAGGAAATCCACCGCCGCATTCCGAACACCCACCTGGTGATGCACGGTTCGTCGTCGGTGCCGCAGGAGCTGCTCGCCGAGATCCGCGAATTCGGCGGCGACATGAAGGAAACGTACGGCGTGCCGGTCGAAGAGATCGTCGAAGGCATCAAGCATGGCGTGCGCAAGATCAACATCGACACCGACATTCGCCTGGCCATGACGGGCGCGATCCGTCGTTACCTGTTCGAAAACCCGAGCAAGTTCGATCCGCGCGACTACCTCAAGCCGGCGCGCGAAGCCGCGAAGCTGGTTTGCAAGGCGCGCTATCTGTCGTTCGGCTGCGAAGGCCAGGCCGGCAAGATCAAGCCGATCGCACTCGAAAAGATGGCCGAGAAGTACAAGAGCGGCGATCTCGCGCAGATCGTGAAGTAATCCAGGGCGTCACGCGACGCACGGCGGCCGTCAGGTCGCAGGCCCGGCTCTCGCCAGCACTCGCTGGAACAGAAGCCGGGCTTTTTCTTTGGGCATCGGCAACTGGAACTTGCCGCCCAGTTCCGGGCGGATCGTGGCGGTGAGCATTTCCACGCCGTCGACGATCAGCGTCACGATGCAAAGCCACAACGGTGCCCGTATTCCGGAAGTCCGGGGCGGCGCGTCATGGCAGTCTCCGAAGCCTCCTTTTTTCACCTGCCCGCCGCGCGGCGGGCCACCCGGAGGTATCGATGCCCTTGAAATGCTTGCCCACGACTTTCACCCGGTGTCTCGGACTGTCACAACCCGGTGACTCGTCGCCATCCCCGGGGACTTCCTCGCGCATGGCGCGGGAAATGACGCGCGCCGGGCACGTGCTGCCGGACTCGGACGAGCCCGGTACGTCGCAATCGCCTATTTATGCGCGCGTGCGAAAGCCCACGCGGCTGCCCGCGTGCGCTGCGCGGGACCCGGCGGTGGCGTGCGGCGAGGCGGGCGCGTCGAGCGAGATCCCCAACCCGATCCGGCTTTGGGGGCAGTACGATCCCGCCCCCGACTGGGCGGCGCCGACCGATGCACAGGGTTGGGCCGACTTCTACAAGGTCAACACGGCCAAGCTCATCGACATCGACGGCAGATGCACGCGCTATGGCCTGATCGAACTGGGCGGATTCCGGTTCATCGTCGGCCCGACGGCCGCGTCGCGGGAGGCGGGCGCGCTCACGGCCATCCTCAAGGCGCACACCCAGATCGGTGCCGTGTTCTCCGTCGAGCCGTGGACGCCACCTGCGGATTCGCTGTCCGGCGCCCGAGGAGAGACCGGAAAATCCGATCGCCGTTCGGGCTACCAGGAGAAGCCCATCGGCGCTTACATCGCCCGCATTCAGCGCGCAAGCGATCCGGCCCGGACCGGCGCGGCGGCGCCATCATCGTCATCGTCCGGCGCGAGGCCGGTGAGTCTGGCGGGCGGACTGTCTCACGTGAAATTCATGGAGTTCGAGGGGATGGCGCATCACAATACGGTGATCGCGGGCCGCACCCTGTGGGAGGCCGGGCGCGGCGTGGCCGAATTCATGCGTCAGAATCCCGGCAAGATCGCGCTCGTCTGCTCGACGAACGGCATTGCGCGTCCCAGCGCGGTCATCGCCAGCGCCGCATTGCAGCTCACGAACGGGGACGCCGCGCTCCGGGCTGCGATCTCCGACGCGGTCGTCACGCAACGCTCGGAAGAAAGTGCACGTCACATCGACGCTGCCTCGGACAGCTTCGACAACATTGCCGAACTGGCCTCGCTCATCGCCATGCTGCGCAGGCCGGGCAGGGGAGACGAAGCCCAGGAGCGCAAGGTTTACCTGCTCATGCAGCGTCTCGAGACGCTCATGACCAAGCCGAACGCCGACGTTACCTGGCGCAGCCGCGAGGGGCGCTGCAAAGTGGCAGACATTTTCGAGGCGCATTTCGAACACGTGGCGCCATTGCTGGCTTCGGCGGGTCTGCCGATCGGCACGGCGCTGCTGTGGCTTGGCGGGGAGATGCGCGTGAGCGGTGTGCTCAGATTCCTCACGCCTGGCTACGTCGAGCGGCATCTCGACCGGATCTCGTTGCAGCCCATCGATCCGGAGGATCCGAACGCCGTGCGCCTGGTCTCGCTCGATGACCGCGACCTCGTCTGCGACAACAAATACTACGATGTCGCGTCGGTGGCGGATTGGTATCGGCAGTGCAAGCGGTCGGGGCGGGCCGACGGCATGACGAATCCGATCTCGCGCGTGCCCGTCATCGCGCTGCTCGTCCGGGCGTCGGAAAGGGCGCGGCTCGCGCCGCAGTTCCTGCCGTCGTCCGTCTGATCTTTTCGGATTTCACGGGGCGGCTCGCGCCCTGAACCCTGCCCGGCATCCCGCCGGGCCGACATCTTCGTGAAACGGCCCCCAACGCGCGTATAATTACGCCTTTGCCCTTCCTGATATTGGGTCCCGCCGTGACTACCCCCGCCCTGAACGCCCTGTACGAATCCTCCCTCAAGAGCCTGCCGCTGCTCTCGCGCGGCAAAGTGCGCGACAACTACGCCGTTGGCGACGACAAGCTGCTGATCGTGACGACTGACCGCCTCTCGGCGTTCGACGTGATCATGGGCGAGCCGATTCCGGGCAAGGGCCGCGTGCTCAACCAGATGGCGAACTTCTGGTTCGACAAGCTCTCGCATGTGGTGCCGAACCATCTCACTGGCGTGTCACCCGAGTCGGTCGTCGCCGCCGACGAAGTTGCACAGGTTGCCGGCCGCGCGGTGGTCGTCAAGCGCCTGAAGCCGATTCTCGTGGAAGCCGTGGTGCGTGGCTATCTGGCCGGCAGCGGCTGGAAGGACTACCAGGCCACGGGTGCCGTGTGCGGCGTGAAGCTGCCGGCCGGCCTGCAGAACGCGCAGCAACTGCCCGAGCCGATCTTCACCCCGGCCGCCAAGGCCGAGCTGGGCGAGCACGACGAGAACATCAGCTTCGACGACATGATCGGTCGTGTGGGCCGCGAGCTGGCCGAGCAGATCCGTGACATCTCGATCCGCCTGTACAAGGAAGCGGCCGCCTACGCGGCCACGCGCGGCATCATCATCGCCGACACGAAGTTCGAATTCGGCCTGGACGACGAAGGCAAGCTGCATTTGATGGACGAAGCGCTGACGGCCGATTCGTCGCGCTTCTGGCCGGCCGATTCGTACGCCGTGGGCAGCAATCCGCCGTCGTTCGACAAGCAGTTCGTGCGCGACTGGCTCGAAACGCAGCCGTGGGGCAAGACGCCGCCGGCGCCGAAACTGCCCGACGAGGTCGTGCAGAAGACGGCCGCCAAGTACCGCGAGGCGCTCGAGCGCCTGACCGGCCAGCAACTGGCCTGAGCGGAGCATCGGCAAGATGAGCGAGAAACAAGCCTTGGCCCCGCGCGTGGGCGTGGTGATGGGGTCCAACTCGGACTGGGAAGTGATGAAGAACGCGGCCGCCATCCTGGCCGAGTTCGGCGTGCCGTATGAGGCACAGGTCGTCTCGGCGCACCGCATGCCCGACGACATGTTCCGCTACGCCGAAGCGGCGCGCGAGCGCGGCCTCGTCGCGATCATCGCCGGCGCGGGCGGTGCGGCCCACCTGCCGGGCATGATCGCCGCCAAGACGACGGTGCCGGTGCTCGGCGTGCCGGTGCCGAGTAAATACCTGCGCGGCGAGGATTCGCTGCTCTCGATCGTCCAGATGCCCAAGGGCGTGCCGGTCGCGACCTTCGCCATTGGCGAGGCGGGCGCGGCCAACGCCGCCTTGTTCGCGGTCTCGATGCTCGCGGCCGACGACAAGGCGCTCTCGGACAAGCTCGACGCGTTTCGCGCGAAGCAGACCGAAGCGGCGCGCGGCATGACGCTGCCGGCACTGTAAAAGAAAAGATCGTCCCCGCTACTGTCAGCGCCTCACTCAAGATGAATTCTGCCTCCGCTGCGCCCATCCTTCCCGGCCAATGGCTGGGCATGCTGGGCGGCGGCCAACTCGGCCGCATGTTCTGTTTCGCCGCTCAGTCGATGGGCTACAAGGTCTGCGTGCTCGATCCGGACCCGCGTTGCCCGGCCGGCGCCGTGGCCGACCGCCTGATCGTTGCCGACTATCGCGACGAGGCGGCGCTGGCCGAGCTGGCCGCGCTGTGTCCGGCCGTCTCGACCGAGTTCGAGAACGTGCCGTCGCAGTCGCTCGACTACCTCGCGCAAACCACGACGGTGAGCCCTGCCGGGCGCTGCGTGGCGATCGCGCAGGACCGCGTTGCGGAGAAGCGTTTCATCGAGCGTTGCGGTGTGCCGGTGGCCCCGCATCTCGTCATCGAATCGAACGACGCACTCGCCGCCATTGGCGACGTCGCCATTTCGAGCGTGCTGCCCGGTATTCTGAAGACGGCTCGCATGGGTTACGACGGCAAGGGCCAGGTGCGCGTGAATACGCCTGCCGAAGCGCGCGACGCCTACGCCGCGCTGGGCGGCGTGCCGTGCGTGCTGGAAAAGCGCCTGGCGCTGGCCTTCGAAGTGTCGGTGCTGAGCGCGCGTGGCGCCGACGGCACGGTGGCCACCTATCCGCTCGCCCAGAACGTGCACATCGACGGCATCCTCGCGACCACGACGGTGCCGGCGCCCGACGCCGCCCCGGCGCTCGCCGACGCGGCGCGTGCGGCCGCGGCCACGATCGCGTCGCAGATGGACTATGTCGGCGTGCTGTGCGTCGAGTTCTTCATTCTCCAGGACGGTTCGCTCGTAGCCAACGAAATGGCGCCGCGCCCGCACAACAGCGGTCACTACACGATCGATGCCTGCGCCGCGAGCCAGTTCGAGCAGCAGGTGCGCGCGATGGCCGGCCTGCCGCTCGGCGAGACGCGTCAGCATTCGCCGGCGGTGATGCTCAACGTGCTCGGCGACGTGTGGTTCACGGGCGACGCCAAGGATCAGCCGCGCACACCCGCATGGCACGACGTGGTGGCGTTGCCGTCGGCACGCCTGCATCTGTACGGCAAGGAAGACGCGCGCGTGGGCCGCAAGATGGGGCACATCACGTTCGCCGGTGCCTCGCTGGACGAAGCCCGCGCGGCGTGCAGGAAGGCCGCGGCGAGCCTGAACATCGCGCTGGAAGACTGAGCCATGACGACCGCTTCGCCGCCGCAAGCGCCGCGCATCGTCATGCCGTCGGACGACGCCATCGAGCGGGCGGCCGAACAACTCGCCGCCGGCGAGCTGGTCGCGTTCCCGACGGAGACGGTCTACGGCCTGGGCGGCGACGCGGAGAATCCGGCGGCGGTGGCGGCGATCTATGCCGCGAAGGGCCGGCCGGCCAATCATCCCGTCATCGTGCACTTTTCGCCGGACGGCGATCCGGGCTACTGGAGCGACGACGTCACGCCTGCGGCACGCAAGCTGATGGACGCGTTCTGGCCGGGCCCGCTCACGCTGATTCTCAAGCGCGCCCCGCATATTCCCGACGCCGTCTCCGGTGGCCAGGATTCGGTGGGGCTGCGTTGCCCGTCGCACCCCGTGGCCCAGGCACTGCTGCGCGCATTCGAGCGGATCAAGGGCGGGCAGGGCGGCGTGGCGGCCCCGTCGGCCAATCGCTTCGGGCAGGTCAGCCCGACGGCTGCGCAACACGTGCGCGACGAATTCGCCGGATTGCCGGGCGTGACGGTGCATGTGCTCGACGGTGGCGAGGCGGCCGTCGGGATCGAATCGACCATCGTGGACCTGTCGCGCGGATTTCCGGCATTACTGCGTCCCGGACACATCACGCCGGAGCAGATCGCCGAAGTGCTGGGCGAGATGCCGCGTCTGCCGGGGCACGATGTCGACGCACCGCGTGCATCGGGCACGCTCAAGGCACATTACGCGCCCCGTACGCCGCTCTATCTGTGCGACGCGGCGCAGTTCGCGCCGGCGTTGGCGGTGCGTCCGCAGGGTGAGCGGGTGGCCGTGGTGGCGTTCGCGCCCACGCTCGCCGCATTGCCTGCCGACGTTGTCGCGTCGAAGGACGTTGTGCGGATCGTGCTGCCGGCAACGCCCGCGGCGCTGGCCACCGATCTTTACGCCATGTTGCGCCGCCTCGATCGCGCCGACGTCACGCACATTCTGTTCGAGCGCCTGCCCGACACGCCCGCGTGGGCCGCTGTGGGCGACCGCCTCGGGCGCGCCGCGGCGGCGTTCGAGCGCGCATAAGGCGAATCACGCGAATCACGCGTATCGCTCGAACGCGGCATACCTGTGCTGCCTGTCGCAGGGCGGCGTCCGCCACCATGTCACAACGCCGACGTCCACCCCACGACATCGCCCTGCGCTGATCCACGCCGCCTCGCCGGCGTGGGGGCGTCAAAGCCCTTTTCGCGAAGCGCCGGCCTCGCCGTCCTGGCTCACCCCTGCGACGTCACCCAGCTGTCCGAGGCCTCCCGCCGCTGCCGCATCCGCCAGCCCCCGAGCATTCGCCGGGGCACTTGACGTCTGCGCCGCTTGCCAGGCATGGCGCCACTCGGGCGGTCCGAAAAGCGCCATGGCCTTGTTGCGCCAGCCGGGCATCGTGACGACATCGCGCGCCATCGTGCGCCACTCGTGAAACGTCAGCGTGATCGGGTTGTGCGTGTGAATCGGGTCGACGATCCCGTACTCGCAGGGCTCGGCCTCGCTCTCCGGGACGTATGAGCCGAACATCCGGTCCCAGATGACGAGCACACCCGCGTAGTTGCGGTCGATGTAACGCGGATTGCGTGCGTGGTGAGCGCGATGGATCGACGGCGTATTGAGTACGTACTCGAGCCACCCCAGCTTCGGAATCGCCTGCGTGTGGACGAAGAACTGGAACGCGAGATTGAGCAGCACCACGCCAACGATCTGCGTGGGGGTGAAGCCGATGAGTGCCATGGGCGTCCAGAACAGCCACATGCCCGCCACCGGGTACATCAGGCTCTGCCGGAACGCCGTCGACAGATTGAGCCGTTCGGACGAGTGATGCACCACGTGCGCGGCCCACAGCCAGCGAATGCGATGGCTGGCACGATGGAACACGTAGTACAGAAAGTCCTGCACGACGAAGAGCAGCAGGAAGCCCAGCCAGCCGCCGGGCATCGTATAGAGGCGGTAGTGATCGTAAAGCCATGCATAGAAAGGCACGACCAGCAGCCATGCCAGTTTGTCGGCGCCCTGATGCATGAGTGCGAGCGTGGCGTTGCTCACGGTGTCCTTCAGGCTGTACATGCCGGGGCGGCGGCGCCAGTACCAGGCTTCGATGCCGATGCACAGCACGAATACCGGGGCGAGCGCCAGCAGGATCAACTCGACGTTCATGACCTCGCGTCTCCTCACGATTGGGTCATCTGAACCGGCGCCCCTTGCGTCTCGCTTGTCGTGATTCCCTGGCGAAGGTGGCACCGATGGAACGTCTATTCTGACGCGAATGCGCCCGGAGAACGCGCGCGTTAGAGGGAAACGTCAAATGTGGCGTCCGGGCGCGTTCGCCATGCGTGCGCACGCTCAGGGCGCGTGCTCGTACACCCAGGAAATGAGGGCGTCGTTGAAGCCGCGTGCGTTGCTCGCGCGCGGGTCGTTGACCAGCGAGACAACGACGTAGGTGTTGCCCGTGCGCGTGCCGACGTAGCCGGCCACGGCGGTCACGTCGTCCAGCGTGCCGGTCTTGATGTGGGCGTTGCCGGCCACGTCGCGATTCGTAAGACGGTTGCGCATGGTGCCGTCCACCCCCACGGTCGGCATCGACTCGACAAGCACTTGCCCGGTCGGGCTGTTGATGCCGTGTTGCAGCAGTGTCGCGAGTTCGGACGCGCTGATGCGCTCGATGCGCGACAGGCCCGAGCCGTTCTCGATGACGAGTCCGGGCATGGCGAAATCGTTCCTGTCGAGCCAGCGATCGAGGACGTCGCGCGAGCGGGCGATGCTCGCGGGGTGTTTGTAGTTATTGGCGGCGAGCCCGAGCGTGAGGAACAGTTGGCGCGCCATCACGTTATTGCTGAACTTGTTCATGTCGTGAACGACGTCGGCCAGCGTCTGACCTCGGTGGGTGACGAGCAAACGGGCACCCGGGGGCACGGTGCCGGTGCGCACATTGCCGTTGAACTGTCCGCCCGACGCCTGCCACAGCGCGCGAAAGCCGCCAAGGAAGAAGCGGTCGCGATCGGGCGCCGCCACGTTCCAGCCCTTGTCCTCGCAAGACGCCGGGTAATTGCCGGAGAAGCGCGCCACGTAGGCACCGTCCGCGGTTGTGCTGAGCGTCGGGTGGATGCGCGTGAGCCAGTCGCCGCAATTGCCCGCGGGCGACGACGCCATGTCGTTCGCCACTTGCAGATTCGCCAGCGGCGGCAGCACGTTCACGTCGACCGTACCGTTCGCGTTGCCCGCGAAGCTGAACGACATCGCCTTGAAGGAATACAGGAGCGGATCGGGCGCGACGTTGTAGGGGCGGTCGTCCTCGCCATCGATCGCACCCGTCGCGCCGATGTCCGAACTGTAGGCCGAGCGGTCGAGCACGATGTCGCCATTGATGTTGGTCACGCCGGCGTTGCGCAGCTCGGCCACGAACTTCTCCATCTCTTCGGGCACGAGCTTCGGATCGCCCGTGCCCTTGAAATACAGGTTGCCGTCGAGCGTGCGTCCGTCCGACGTACCGTCGGTGAAGGCCTGCGTGCGCCAGCGATAGTCCGGGCCCAGCGTATCGAGCGCGGCAATGGTGGTGACAAGTTTCATCGTCGAGGCCGGGTTGCGCGGCACGCCGGGGTTCATGGCGAGCAGGGGCGCCGCAATGCGGCCTCGCGTTTGCAGCGGATTGTCGACCTTCGCGACGATAACGCTCACGTTTGCGGCGGGCACCTTGCTCGCTGCAAGCGCGCGTGCCAGTTCGGGCGGCAGCGGCGTTGCGTGCGCGGCGGTGGCAGGCACCTTGGGCATCTTCGCGTGCTTGAGCGGCTTTGCATATACGGGCGCGCTCGTCATGACCGCACTCGTCGCGAGCAGCAGCGCGAGCGCCAGGGCGGTGCGACCGGTGCCGCTCATGCGAGCTAGGCGAGGACGGCCGCGGAGCGTACTCGCCTCGCGAAGCGCGTGCGTCTGGCGCTCGGGCGTCGCACTGTGCGGCATCGCGTGCGCGGATGGGACAGCCGCATGATGCGCATGGTGCGCATGGGGGACATCGGATGCATTGGGCGCGAGCAACGCGAAGGGTGTGCGGCTGTGCAGGCGTGAGGCGCGCATGGCGGGCGAGATTCTCCAATGTTGCGTGCTGCGTCCCGCCACACGGGAGTCGGGCCGCCGCGCAGGATGGGGGCGGGCGGCTCGGACGGCACTGTGCGGACGCAGCGGCGAAGCGATGAGGTGAGTCACTGCGCCGCGATGTGCGTCTGACATGCGCGGCGCCATGCGTGCCATTGTAAGACGGTCATGCAACGAACTGTCGCTACAATGAGTCGAAATCCCTTGAGTGTCACGCATAGGCAACAATCGGCGGGGCGGCGATGACCGCGTGTTCCCCGGATCCGACAGGCCTTCAGAGTGCGGACGACAGACGCTACCGGTGCCCGACCCATGCGAATCCTGTTGGTGGAAGACGATACGATGATTGCCGCTGCCGTGGTGAAAGGACTGCGGCAGGACGGTTGGACGGTCGATCACGTCGGCGACGGCCAGCGTGCACTCGACGCGCTCTCGATCGAAGCGTACGACGCGCTGCTGCTCGATCTCGGCTTGCCGCGTCGCGACGGCATCGACGTGCTGCGCACCTTGCGCGCGCGTGGCCAGACGCTGCCGGTGCTCATCGCCACGGCGCGCGATGCCGTGGCCGACCGGGTGAAGGGGCTCGACGCCGGCGCCGACGACTATCTCGTCAAGCCTTTCGATCTCGACGAACTCGCGGCGCGCCTGCGCGCGCTGGTGCGCCGCCAGGCCGGGCGCAGCGAGCCGCTGCTGCGCCATGGTGCCATCGTGCTCGATCCGGCGACCCGGCAGGTGACTTGCGCGGGCGCGCCCGTCGTGCTCTCCGCGCGCGAATACGCGGTGCTCGAAGCGCTGCTCAACCGGCCGGGCGCGGTATTGTCGAAGGGGCAGCTCGAAGAGCGCATTTACGGATGGGGGGAAGAAGTGGCAAGCAATGCGGTCGAGGTGCATATCCATGGACTGCGCAAGAAGCTGGGCGCCGATGCCATTCGCACGGTCCGCGGCGTCGGTTACATGATGCCCGCCGCATCCGTTGACGGCGCGCCGAGCGCGGGGGCGGACTGATGCGCTCCATTCGCCGCCGCCTGCTGGCCGGGCTGCTCGTCACGCTGTCGATCGCGTTGCTGCTCGCGGGCATCGCGATCTTTCGGCAGGCGCGCACCGAAGCCAATGCGCTGTTCGATTTCCAGCTACAGCAGATGGCGCTGTCGCTGCCCGCCGAGCCTTTCTCCAGCGTGCCGGGCGAGAACAATGGCTCGGATGGCCTGGTGATCCAGATCTGGAGTCGCAACGGCATCGAGCTGTACTACTCGCATCCGCGCACGCCGTTGCCGCGCCGCGCCGAACTCGGCTTCACGACGGTGCAGACGCCCAAGGGCGACTGGCGCGTGTATTCGGCGCTGGTCGGCGACAACGTGGTGCAACTGGCCCAACCGATGGTCATTCGCGACTCGCTTGCCGTGTCGATGGCACTGCGCACCCTGTTGCCGCTGGTGGTCGCGATGCCGTTGCTCGGGTTGCTCGTGTGGCTGGTCGTCGGACGCGGCCTCAAGCCGTTGCGCCGGGTGGCGAAGGCGCTCGACGCCCGCGCCCCCGGTGCACTCGAAGCGTTGCCCGAGACCGGGTTGCCGGACGAGGTGCGTCCGCTGGTGCAGGCGCTCAACAGCCTGCTTGGCCGACTCGACGACGCGCTGCGGCAGCAGAAGGCCTTCGTGGCCGACGCCGCGCATGAACTACGCACTCCGCTGGCCGCGCTGCAACTGCAGGTCCAACTGCTCGATCGCGCGCACACGGACGCCGAGCGGGCCGAAGCCATGCGCGATTTGCACGACGGCGTGCGACGCGCGTCGCACATGGTCGCGCAATTGCTCACCCTGGCGCGTCAGGCCCCCGATACCGCACGTGCGGCCACGGCGTTCGCCGACGTACCGCTCGCCCCGCTGTTGCGCGATGTCGTCGCGCATCATGCCGCGCTGGCGGTCGCACGGGGTATCGATCTCGGGCTCGACGCCCCGCAGGCGCTGGCGGACCTCAGCCACGTGCGCGGCGATGCCGACGCCTTGCAGACGCTTTTCGGCAATCTCGTCGACAACGCGTTGAAGTACACGCCGCACGGCGGCCACGTCGATGTACGGCTGGTGTCCGCCGCGCCCGGCGCGGGGACCGTCGTCGAGGTCGAGGATAACGGTCCGGGCATCGCGCCGTCGGAACGTGAGCGGGTTTTCGACCGGTTCTTCCGGGGTGGTGCGGCGTCGGCCCAGGAGGCTGCGCCGCCGAGTGGGGCGCAGCCATCCGACGCGAGCGACGCGTCGCACCCTGCCATGGGTGCCTCGCCGCCCGTGGAGGGTAGCGGTTTGGGCCTGGCCATCGTGCGCAACATCGCACAGGCACACGGTGCGCGCGTGGAACTGCTCGACGCGCGCACCGGACACGGACTGCGCGTGCGCGTGAGTTTCGGCGCGGCAGCGTCGGCCGTGCCCCCGGCGCTATGACACCGCAGCCATGACAGCCCCGCCGCGCCGCGCGGCGACGTCTGTCATGCAACGTTTGCCCCGCTCACGTGCAAGCGGGCGACGCCGCCGACGTCTGCTCGCTCACGTCCGCTTGCGCATGCCGACGCCTCTCCACGCCTCTCCACGCTTATCCGCGCTTATCCGCGCTGCACCGCCGTCACCTTGTCGTTCTCGATGGTCAGCGTGCGGCGATCCGGGCGGTAGTCGCGCGTCGTCGGCATGGGCTTGCCGTCCTGCATGCCGATCCGCCACGGGCATCCGCGCAGCATCGACTTCACCTGCGCGAGCGACTTGCCCATGAGCATCTTGTCATCGGGCCGATCTGCCGTGCACGCCTGCGTCGCGTCGCCCCGTGCGTTGCCCGGCATGGCGTCGGCGGCCGGGCCTTGCGTGCCCACGCCGTTGCCATTGCCCTCGGCGGCGAAAGCGGCGATCGAAAACGTCAGGCACAGGGCCATGCCCGCGCACCCGATCCCGCGGGCGACGTGACGCAAGGCTGCCGTGCGATAGTCCGGGACCGGTTTGTCGTTCGTATGCATCGTGAAACCTCCTGTCGACGAGAACGTGCGGTGCGGAATTGCACCACGAGGTCACCGTAGACAGCGGAAGGCGTCCAAGGCAAGTCGAACCGCGCGAAGGCCGCCTTCAAACATCTGCCGTCGTAACTCAGGGTGCACAATCGGACGTCGTTCGGTATTCAATGGGTGACATCCTGCATGGCCCTGCCGTTGGAGGACGATGTTGCGAGGCGCGGGCGGCGGCAGGCATTTTCGGTCTTAAGGTTGCCTTAAGGGAGCTTCTCTACGATCTGAGTCATGTCAAACGCAGTCGTCGGTAAGGAGAGACTCATGAGGACCTCGAAGCTCACTCGTACGTTGGTTGCCAGCGCGGTACTCGTCGCCTTGACGGGCGGGTACGTGGCCGGTCGCCAGCATTGGCAGGCCCCGCTGGCCTCGGAAATGGTCAGCGACGCCAACGCCGCCAATCCTGCCGCGGCCCCCGCCACGGTGGCCGCCAATACCCCGAACACCGCGCCGCGCATGCTGGTGCCGGACTTCTCGCAACTGGCGGAACAATACGGACCGGCCGTAGTCAACATCAGTGTGACGCACGATGCGAAACCTTCGGCCGCGCGCGGCTCGGCGTCGAGCCAGATGCAGATGCCCCCGGGCATGGATCAGAACGATCCGCTGTTCCAGTTTTTCCGCCACTTCTACGGCGCGCCGGGCAATGACGGCGGCGACGGTGGCGACGACAGCGCCAGTGCGATGACACGCAGTCTCGGTTCGGGCTTCATCGTGAGTCCGGACGGCTATATCCTGACCAATGCCCACGTAGTCGACGATGCGAGCCAGGTAACGGTGAAGCTCAACGACAAGCGCGAATACAAGGCGAAGGTCGTGGGCAGCGACAAGGCCAGCGATGTGGCGTTGCTCAAGATCGCCGCGACGAATCTGCCGACCGTGAAGATCGGCGATCCGTCGAAGACGAAGGCCGGTGAATGGGTGGTGGCCATCGGCTCGCCGTATGGCTTCGACAATACGGTGACGGCGGGTATCGTGTCGGCCAAGGCACGGGCGCTGCCGGACGAGAACTATACGCCGTTCATTCAGACGGACGTGCCGGTCAACCCGGGTAACTCGGGCGGTCCGCTGTTCAATCTGAACGGCGAAGTGATCGGCATCAACTCGATGATCTATTCGCGCACGGGCGGCTTCCAGGGGCTGTCGTTCGCGATTCCGATCGACATGGCGATGAAGGTGAAGTCGCAGCTCCAGCAGTACGGCAAGGTGAGCCGCGGGCGTATCGGCGTGGCGATTCAGGAAGTGAACCAGTCGTTGGCGAAGTCCTTTGGCCTGCCCAAGCCCACGGGGGCTCTGGTGTCGTCGATCGACAAGCATGGTCCTGCGGCGAAGTCGGACCTCAAGCCGGGCGACGTAATCCTGGCGGTCAATGGCACGACCATCGACGACTCGGTGCAGTTGCCGGAGAAGATCGCCGACATGCGTCCCGGACAGAAGGCGACGCTCACGGTCTGGCGCAACGGTGCGAAGCAGGACGTGAGCGTGACGGTCGGTGCGCTCAACGAAAAGAAGGACATGGCGAGCAACGACGATTCGGCCACGCACGGGCGGCTCGGACTCGCGGTGCGCGAACTCTCTCCCGAGGAGAAGCGCGCGGCGCAGGTGACGAACGGCCTGCTCGTGGCGCGTGCGGGCGGTCCCGCCGCACAGGCCGGGGTGGAGCCGGGCGACATCATCCTGTCGCTCAACGGCACGCCGGTGACGAGCGCCTCGCAACTGAGCGACAAGCTCAAGAAGGCTGGCAATAATGTCGCGTTGCTTGTGCAGCGCGACGGGCAACAGATTTTCATCCCGGTCGACCTCGGCTGACAGTCGGGCGAGGCGCCGCACGGGATGCCACGCACTACCTTGTGTGCCGGTGCATTGTCACCGGCAAGTTCCGGCATCGTGATTTCATGAAACGGGAGGTCGAACATGTGGCAAGCATGGCAACGCTGGTCGGTGGCAGCCGCCACCGCCGCAACACTGGCAGCAACGATGGGCGGCATATCGGTCGCTCACGCGCAGGGCGGCATGTTGCCGCCATCGATGCAGCAGGGCAGCGTCACGTACGTCTCGGGCGGTATCGACAGCGACGAGTCGGGGGCTTTCAAGCGCGAAGCGTCGCATTGGCCGCTGTCCATCGAGATGGCGGCCCGTGGTGATGGCGCGAACGAATACGTGGCCGACGCGCAGGTGCAGATCCTGCGCGGCGGCAGCACCGTGCTCGATACACGCGCGAAAGGGCCGTTCATGCTGGTGAAGTTGCCCGAGGGCGACTACACCGTGAAGGCGACCCATAACGGCAAGCCAATGACGAAGGACGTGAAGGTGTCTCCGAAGGGGCACGCCTCCGCGGTATTCCTGTGGCCGCACGACTGATGTGCCGATCGGTCGGGCACGCGAGGTGCCACGGGTGACGAAGTAACCCAGGCAGTACCACTCCGCAACGAGTGAGCGAGTTGCGCCGCCATGTTTATCGTGGCGGCGCTTTTTTTTGCGCAAACGCCGCGACACACGCAGGCGAATTCACATCGCGCCCGGATTGCGCCGATTCCCAAGGCGTCGTCGTAACGGCGCTCGCGTTACCAGTTCCGCTGGCACACGTGCGCGCAGCCTGGCTGCTTTCCCTTTCCAATCGCGCCAGGCGCGACATTCGTCAACTTTCCATCATGACTCGTCATCGGCGGCGGGGGATTCTGCGCTCCGAAGTCGCCGAGATAAGAGGACGCGTTCGCCAGTGAGCTCGATGCAGACCCGATCGACCGATTCGACAAGCGAACCGCGACGTTGATTTTCGAGCTTGATGGAGCGTGTGATGAACAAAACCTATCGTCTCGTTTTCAGCCGCAGGACAAACGCCTGGGTCGCCGTCGCCGAAATTTGCACGGGGCAGGGCAAGGCCGGCGGATCCCGGCGCGGGGCGTCATTGAAGCGGGCGAGTGTATTGCTCTGTGGGGGCGCGGCGCTATGCCTGGCGTCGCTCCCGGCACCCGCGCGGGCGAAGGCCGCCGACGGCAAGGCGCCCTGTCGTATCGACTGGAGCCTCGTCGCTCACGGATACGGCGCTGTCTCGGCCTGGGGGGATGAATGTCCCGGTCGTGGACATCATGCCGCGATGGTCGCCTTGAGGGGGGGCACGTTGGCTGCGACATATCACGACGACGCGTCGGGCGAGGGGGCTCGGGCGGGGACTGCGAGTCGGAACGATCCACGCAATACCGAGATCGGCTCGGGAGCGGTGGCGACGGGACAGGGCGCGATGGCGATCGGGGCGCAATCGAAGGCTGCCGGCGAGTACAGCATGACCCTTGGGGCGTGGAGCAAAGCTTCGGGCAAGTATGCCGCTGCCATCGGCTATGCCGCCACCGCATCACCCATTGGATCGGTGGCCATTGGCGATTGGGCGGTGGCCGACGAGGCGGTCGGTACACCGAGCGCCACGATCAACGGTCAGACGTATGCATTTGCTGGCGGTGCGCCCATGGCAACGATGAGTATCGGCTCAAACAGAGGCTTGCGCACCATCACCCGTGTCGCGGCGGGCAGGATCAGTTCGTCGAGCACCGATGCGACGAACGGCTCCCAGTTGAACGCAACGAACGTCGCGCTCTCGAGGATCGGCACCGATATCTCCGGCTTCAAGGCGTCGATGTCGACGGGAATGAGTTCGATTTCGTCCAGCCTGAGTTCGGTGGCTTCCGGCATCAGTTCGCTCTCGACGGGCAGTGCTCGCGATCTCGAGAATGCCGTGAAGTATGACAACGCATCGCGGGAGTCCGTGTCCTTGGGCAATGCTGTATCGGCAAAGCCGGTCAAGCTGACGAATCTGGCGGACGGCAGGGACGCAAGCGATGCCGTGACGGTCAGGCAACTCAGCGTGGCCTACCGAGGCTTGACGTCGCTATCCACGAGTACCGCTTCGCTGAGCGACGGCGTGATGTCGCTGTCCACAGGGCTGAGCCATGTCACTTCACTTGTGGCGGATACGGAAAACGTCATTCGATACGACGACGAATCGCAGGAGTCCGTGACATTCGGAAACCTGCTTTCCGTGAAACCGGTGAAGCTGACCAACGTGGCCGACGGCGCGCGCCTGAACGACGCCGTGACGGTCCGGCAACTGAGCCAGACAAACAGCGGCGTTGCATCGCTTTCGACCGGGGCGGTCGCGACCAACAAGAGTGTGAACTCGCTCTCCACCGGGCTCAGAAAGATGGTTGGCCTGACGGCCGGCATCGAGACGTCGGTGCAGTACGACGACGACACGCAGGGAGTGGTGACGTTTGGGAGCCGCGTGTCGGCGCGGCCCGTGATTCTGACCAACGTCGCGGAGGGCGTCAACGCGACCGACGCGGTCAATGTCCGTCAGATGAGTGCGACAAACAGCCGCGTCGGCTCGCTCTCTACCGGGATGGCGGCGCTGTCGAAAAACGTGGGATCGCTCTCGACCGGCGCTGTCTCGCTAGGGCAGGGGTTAACGTCGCTCTCGACGGGAGCGACGGCCCTCTCGGATCGTGTGACGTCCCTGTCCACGGGTTTGAGCAAGGCAACGGCACTCGCCACCGACGTCGAGCGCTTTGTGCAGTACGACACCACGCAACGTGCGCGTCTGACGCTCGGGGGGACATCGGCGCGCGCACCGGTGAAGCTGGGCAACGTTGCGGATGGAGAGACGCCGCGAGATGCCGTCAATTTCGGTCAGTTGGGTGAGGTGAGTCGCCATGTTGAATCCCTCTCGACGGGGGCAGTCGTGTTGGGGCAGGGCGTGACATCGCTTTCGACGGGGGCGGTCTCGCTGGGGCAGGGTTTGACGTCGCTCTCGACAGGAGCGGTCGTGTTGGGGCAGGGAGTGACGTCGCTTTCGACGGGAGCGGTCGTGTTGGGGCAGGGATTGACGTCGCTCTCGACGGGGGCAGTCTCGTTGTCACAGGGCGTGACGTCGCTCTCGACGGGGCTGAGCACTGTTGCCGCGCTTACGGCTGACATTTCCAGCTTCGCGAAATACGACAGCGACAGGCGCGACATGCTGACGTTGGGCGGAAAGAACCCGACGGCCCCGGTCGCCCTGACCAACCTTGCCGACGGCGTGCGGAATTCGGATGCGGTCACCGTCAGACAGTTGGGGGTGACCAACAGCAATGTGATGCGGCTCTCGACGAGCATGGCGACGTTCGAGATTGGTGTAGGTTCGCTTTCAACGGGTATGAAATCGATCGGCGGCACGGTCGAATCGCTGGTCTCGGAAATGGAAATCGCTGTGCAGTACGACAACGCGACGAAGACCAAGCTCCGGCTTGGCGGTCTGTCGAGAACGCCCGTCTCGTTGGGCAATGTCGCCGACGGGACCCGACCGAACGACGCCGTGAACGCGGCCCAGCTGGGAACCACGAACAGCACTGTGGCGTCGCTCTCGACGACCCTCTCCGGCCTCGTTGCTCCGGGCGCGGTGGTGCGGTCCGCCAACGGTCGAAGTCACCGAACCCTGGTCGCCGGTGGCGTGGCAGCCACTGGAGAACACAACCAGGACGGTGCGGTCACGCTGGCCAACGTGGCCGACGGCGAACGCGCCGGCGACGCCGTCAACTTCGCGCAATTGAGCGCCACGAACAGACACGTCGGATCGATCTCGACGAGTATCGACAAACGGGTGGGGGCGCTTTCGACGCGGCTGAACAAGATCGAGCGTCTTTCCCAGGGCACCGGCAATGGCGTGCAATACGACGACGGCTCCCATTCGAAGATAACGCTCGGCAACATAGTCACTTCGACGCCAGTCACGCTGACCAACGTGGCGGACGGCAAGAATCCGAGTGACGCCGTGACCTTTCGTCAACTGAGCACGACCAGAAGCAGCGTGGGCGTGCTCTGGAAGCGCATTGGCACGACGGACGAACAGGTAGGCTCGCTGTCTACCGGCATGACCAAGGCTGAAAAGCGGCTGACGATGCTCGAGGCAAATGCCGAGGACTATGTCGGCTACGATGGGCAGACCCGCGACACGCTCACGCTTGGCGACACGGTTTCCAGGCGCTCCGTGCGGGTGCGAAACGTTTCCAAAGGCGTTGAGTTGGGCGATGCCGTCAATTTCGCCCAGTTGAGCGAGACCAATCGCACCGTGGGGACGCTTTCCACGGGGTTGGTGCGCTCGGAACGCAAACTGAGGTCCCTCGCCGTCGATATCGAAAACAGCGCGCGATATGACGACGCCTCGCGCGGGATGTTGACGCTCGGCGGCACGGGCGCGTCCTCGCCGGTGGCGCTCGCGAACGTCGCCGACGGCACTCACCCGACCGACGCCGTCAATTTCCGGCAATTGAGCGAGACCAACCGCAATGTGACATCGCTCTCGACGGGGTTGAAGCAGATGGCGTCCGTCACGCCGGGGGACAGCCGTGCCGTGGTGTACGACGATTTGCGACGCGAGCGGGTGAAACTGGGCGGAGCCGCGGCATCCAAGCCCGTCGCGTTGACCAACCTCGCCGCGGGCGTCGCGTCGACCGATGCCGTCAATGTCAGTCAGTTGCAAATGACCGACAGTCGCGTGATGTCGCTCTCGACGTCGACGTCGACGGGCATCGGCGACATGTTGATCGCGATGAATTCGCTCGCCTCCCGCCTCAGCGCCTCTGTCGGCAGTCAGAGGCCCCCCACGGACGGCGACTCGGGCGGGGCCCTGAAGCAGACTGCGGAACCCGCGTCGAAGCAGGCGTCCTATGTCAGCGTGAACGACGGTGGCTCGTCGAAGGGCAACGCTCGCGGCGAAGGGGCGTCGGGATCCGGCGCGATGGCCATCGGGGTGGACGCGAGCGCGGTCGGTCAGGGCAGCGCCGCGCTCGGCGCAAGGGCGGCGACGCCGGGCGCGAACGCCGTGGCGATCGGCCATGCGGCCTCGGCCAAGGAAGCTGACGCGGTCGCGATGGGCGCGGGCGCGGTGGCCTCCGGCGCCGGTGCGGTGGCCATCGGGGCGAATGCCGTCGCGCAGGATCCGGGCACGGTGTCGTTCGGTGCTCCCGGCAGCGAGCGGCGACTCACGAACCTCGCGCCCGGCAGGCGCGCGACAGACGCGGCGACCGTGGGCCAGCTCGCGGGGGTGCAGGCAGGCGTCAATCAGGTCGCCAGGCGCGCCTATTCGGGCATCGCGGCGGCAACGGCACTCGCGATGATTCCGGAGGTGGACCCCGGCAGGCGCGTGGCACTCGGTGTCGGCTCGGCCACGTTCCAGGGGCAGGCCGCGGTGTCGATCGGCGCGTCGGTGCGCTTTACGGACAATCTCAAGGCGCGCCTGGGCGCGGGAATCAGCCGCCAGGGCAACACCTACGCCGCCGGCGTCTCGTACCAATGGTGACGCGCACGACATCCCCCGCGCGTGCGACGCCAGCGACACGCACCATGCGGCCGGCGGCCGAGGCGACATGGGGAGGCTGCCGATGAGCGCCATTCGATCCAGACACGCGGCCGGTCGCCGGCCGGCCGTCGGCATCTCGCTGTTCGCGCGAGATGCGCAGCAGATATGGGAGAACGGCATCCATCAGAACGTGGCCTTCCTGGCCATGATGCTAAAGGCCTGCGACCGCATCGGCCCCGTGTATTTCCTCAACGGCGGCGACGCCGGATCGCTTCCTCCCGGGCTTCAGTTGCACGACCTTGGGGTGCCGCTGGTCGCCCCGGCCGATGTCACGCACGAACTCGACGTCGTGATCCAGATGGGGGCGCAGTTGCCGCGAGAATGGCTCCGGCGGATGAAGGCGCTCGGTGCGCGGCTCATCGCCTGCTTCGTGGGCAACACCTACAGCGAGTTGTGCGAGACGCCGATCTTCGGCAAGCCTTCGGGGCATCTGTTCAACGGCAGTCCGTTCGACGAGGCGTGGATCCTGCGCAAATCGCAGTCCATCGATGCCGCGATCCTGCGTACGGTCATGCGAATTCCCGTCGTCACGATCCCGCATCTCTGGTCGCCGTACTTCATCGAGCGGCGCTGTCGCGAACTCGCCTCGCACGGCCTGCATTTCGGCTATCGGCCACGTGAGGGAAAGTGGCGTCTGTCGATTGCCGAGCCGAACATCTCGGTGGTCAAGAGCTGCCAGTATCCGATGCTCGCGGCCGACGCCTTCCATCGGCGACATCCCGGGGCGGTGGAGAAGCTCACCGTGGTCAACACCACGAACGTGCGCGAGCATCCGACGTTCGTCTATTTCGCCAACCGCCTCGATCTGGTGCGGCAACACAAGGCGGCATTCACCGATCGCATCGATCTTCCGTTGCTGCTCGCGCAGCATACCGATGCCGTGATCTCGCACCAATGGGAGAACGCGCAGAACTACCTCTACTACGACACCCTGTATGGAGGCTATCCCTTGATTCACAACACGCGAATGCTCGGCGACGCGGGCTACTACTACCCATCGTTCGACGCCGTTGCCGGTGCGGCGGCCCTTCGTGACGCCTGGGTACATTACGATGCCAGCCTCGCCGATTACCGCAGGCGCGCCGACGCGGTGCTGCGCGCGGTGTCGATCGACAACCCGGACAACTGGCAGGTCATCGCTGGCCGGCTGCTTGCGCCGACGGGCAGCGAGGGAGGCGTCGATGTCTGAGCGATCGAACCGCGCCGCGATGGACCGGCGCCTTGTGGTCGGCGTGTCGCTCTTCGTCAAGGGAAGCGGACAGTCGTTGTGGGAGAACGGCATCTTCCAGAACTGCCTGCTGCTGGTGATGCTGCTGCGCCGTTCGCCGTACGTGGCCGACGCCGTGATGGTCAACGGCGGCAACGCCGCGACGCCATCGCCCGACCTCATGCTGGAGGCCACGAACATCCCCCTGATCACGCTCGAGGCGGCGATGGCGCGCTGCGACGTGATGATCGAAATGAGCGCGCAACTCGACGTGGCGTGGATTGCCGCATTCCGCGAACGGGGCGGCAAGGTCGTGACGATGCGCGTGGGCAACGATTACGTGATCGACATCGAGCGCGCGATGTTCGGCAAGCCCCCGGGGTTTCTCTTCTCCGGGGCGACCTACGACGGTGTCTGGACGATTCCGGAGTTCGGCGTCACCTGCCGGAGCTACTTCGAATGCGCGTTGCGCACACCGGTGACGATCGTGCCCCACATCTGGCATCCGATGCTCTTCGACCGCGCACGGGCCGCGTTGGGCGAACAGGAGGCGTTCGGCTACCGACCCGGACGCTCGCGCTGGCGCGTGGCGATCTTCGAGCCGAACATCTGCATGGTCAAAACCTGCGTGATACCCATGCTCGCGACCGGACTGGCCTATCGCGCCGAACCGTCGTTTGCCGAGAGCGTGCTGGTGTGCAACACGCTGCATCTCAAGGAGCACGCCACATTCGTGCATTTCGCGCGCAGCCTCGACATCGTGGATCACGGCGTGGCGTCGTTTCAGGGGCGCTTCGCGCTCTTCGAGTTCATGTCGCGCCATGGCGACGCCGTGGTGTCGCACACGTGGGAGAACGCACAGAACTACCTCTATTACGAGTTGCTGTACGGCGGCTATCCACTGGTTCACAACTCGCCCTTCCTGGGCAAGTGCGGCTATTTCTATCCGGGGTTCGATTGCGAGGAAGGGGCACGCCGGTTGCTCGAGGCGTTTCGCACGCATGACGACAATCTCGAGCAGTACCGCCGGGACGCCCGCCAGTTGCTCGACGACGTCAGCATCGAGAACGCCGCGAACGTGAGCGCGTACAGCGAAGCCATTGCAGCGCTGTACCGGCCCGCCGGGGCCTGAGAAGCGCAGCGCGCGGCGTGCGATCGACGACGTATCGCAACTTCACGACGGCATCGACCGCCCGCACGGCGGCAGGGAGTGACAAACGTGACAAACGTGGCAAATCTGGCAAACCTGGAAAACGCGTCCAGGCTTCGCATCGGAATCACCATCGGCCTGCATCGTGCCGACGAGACGATCTGGAACAACGGCATCAAGCAGAACGCGATTTTTCTGGCCGACGCGCTCGCGCGCTGTGCGTCGGTGTACAGCGTGGCGCTGCTCAACACGACACCGGTGCCGCTCGGCGACACGCTGCCATGGTCGTTGACACGCTTCCCGACGCTGCCGTTCGAGGCGGCCAAGGACGACATCGATCTGCTGATCGAGCTCGGCGGCCAGATCGACGCCGATCAGACCGGCTACCTGAAGGCGCGCGGCGTGCGTCTGGTGTCGTATTGCTGTGGATCGGAGTATCTGCTCGCGGCGCAGGCGATGCTCTTCGATCGGCCTGCGTGGGGCGCCGGGTTGTTCGTCAATCAGCGTTATGACGCGATCTGGATGGTGCCGCAGGTCGCCGATGCGAACCGGCCGTTCTTCGAGGTGCTGCGACGCCAACGCGCGCATGCCGTGCCGTTCGTGTGGAGTCCGGTCTTCCTCGAGGCGTGCGCGAGCGCACAGCCTTGCGGGGGCGCCTACGCGCCGCACACCGAGCCCCGTCGCCTGAGCGTTATGGAGCCCAACGTCGACATCGTCAAGTTCTGTCTCTATCCGATCCTGATCGCCGAGCTGGCGTATCGCGAGCGGCCAGGCGCCATCGCACTGTTGCAGGTCACCAATGCACAGCGACTGGCCGAGCACAGCCCGGACTTCGTGGCACTCATGCATCAGCTGGATATCGTGCGCGAGCGCAAGGCGACTTTCCTCCCGCGCTACGACACACCGACGTTTCTGGCCGAATACACCGACGTGGTGATCTCGCACCAGATGGCCAATCCGCTCAACTACTTCTATCTGGAAGTGTGCTGGCAAGGCTACGCGCTGATTCATAACGCGGGCCTGTGCAGCGACCTCGGCTACTACTACCAGGGGAACGATCTCGGCGCGGGCGCCCGCCGGCTGGTCGAGGCGCTCGACCGGCACGACGCGGGTCTTGCCGCCTATCGCTTCGCGCAGCGGCAACAGATTCGGCGATACCTTCCCGAGAACACGGAGGTCGTGCGGACCTACGAAGCCTTGCTCGGCGAAGTCATGGCCGGACCGATCCGCTGAGCGGCCGCGGCGGCCGGCGAGATCGGGAGGCTATGCGATCGAGCGGCAACCGTCCTCGGCGGCGGCCTCGCGCGGCGGGGCGTCGGCGGTTCGCCGCGCGAATGTCTGCGTGACGGCGATCCCGTTCTTGATGGCCGTCATCTCGGCCAGGATGGCCACTGCGATTTCGGCGGGCGTGCGCGCGCCGAGGTGCATGCCGACCGGGCCGTGCAGGCGCTCGATTTCCGTGGCGCTCAGATCGAACAGCGACAGGCGCTCGCGGCGGCGCGCATTGTTGATGCGCGAGCCGATGGCGCCGATGTAGAACGCCGGCGACTTGAGCGCCTCGAGCAGCGCCATGTCGTCGAGCTTCGGGTCATGCGTGAGCGTGAGCACGGCACTGTGCGAGTCGAGTTGCAAACGCACGATCAGGTCGTCGGGCATCTCGCGCGAGAGTTCGGTGCCCGCGACCTGCCATTCGTCCGCATATTCGCTGCGCGGATCGCACACGATCACGTGATAGTCGAGCGCGCAGGCCATGCTCGCCACGTATTTCGAGAGTTGCCCGGCGCCGATCACGATCAGCCGATGGCGCGGGCCGTGCGAGGTGATGAGACGCTCGCCGTCGAATTCGACCGACGGCGCATGGTGGCCAGGCGCCATGCGCACAATGCCGGTCTTCATGTCCAGTTCGCGCACCACGAGGCGGAATTTGGCGATGCTGTCGAGCAGATCGGCGATGCGCGACGCTTCGCTCACGGGTTCGAGCACGAGTTGCAACGTGCCGCCGCAAGGCAGGCCGAAGCGGTGCGCCTCCTCGGCCGTCACGCCGTAGCTCGTGATCTGCGGGCGATCGTGCGGCCAGTCGCCGTTGCGGATGCGTTCGATGAGATCGTCCTCGACGCAGCCGCCCGACACCGAACCGACCATGTGGCCGTCTTCGCGAATCGCAAGCATCGAGCCCACCGGGCGCGGGGCCGAGCCCCAGGTGCGCACAACGGTCCCGAGCGTGACGAAAAAGCCCGCGCGGGTCCACTGTACGGCGGACTTCAGCACTTCCAGATCGACACTGTCCATAGCACGGTTCCTTCGCCGGTTCGCGAGCGGGGCGCGCTGCACAAAGGCCGCCGCTCGATGAGTTTCGGCGAGTATAGCGCGCCTTGGCTTGCGCTGTATTCCACGAGATACGGCGCCTGGCCGGTGTCGGCCTGACGCTGGCCGTCGGGCGAACTGCCGCACCCGCCCTCCGAGGCGGGGTAACTCGTGTCACAATAGTTCGCCGGCCGAGACGGTACGCAGACACCGGGTGGGCAGGCAGGGCCGAAGTACCGACGTGCCACCGCATGGCTTTGGGGAGGCAGGCTATGGAGCTGAAGGACAGCCGGCAACTGCCGGCGGCACGGGATGTCGTGTGGATCGCGCTGAACGACCCGGGCGTGCTGCGCGACTGCATTCCGGGCTGCGAATCGATCGAGCGCATCGACGACACGACCTGGACCGTGGTCGTGGGCGCCACGCTGGGGCCCGTGAGCGGCCGGTGGACCGGACGTGTCGCCGTGTCCGACGTCATCGCGCCAAGTACGTACACGCTGACTTTCGACGGGCTCGGCTCGTCGGCCGGACACACGCAGGGCAAGGCCGTGGTGACGCTGCAATCGCAAGGACCGATGAACACATTGCTGAAGTATGACCTGAAGGCGCGGATCGGCGGCGAACACACAACGCTCGATGCCCCGCAGATCGAGACGGCGGCCCGCAAGCTGGCCGACGAATTCTTCACCCGCCTGATCGCAGCGATCGCCCCTCACCACGCGCTCAATGACCGGGTGGCCGCCGACAGCGACGTGGCGGCGGCGCTGGCAAACGCCTCGGCGACACGCGATGCGCCGTCGACGTGCGGCAGATTCGCGCGCTGGTGGCCATGGGTCCTGGCGCTGCTGGTGCTGATCTTCATCGTGATGTGGGGCAATCATGCCAGCTGAGCGTCGTCGGCGGAAGGCGGACAAGACAACGCCGGTGTCGCCCGAGGCGCGCTCGCGCGATGCGCGTGCGCGCGAACTGCTCGCGAGCGCCGAAGCCCTCGAAGCGGCCGGCAAGCCGCCCGCGCAGCCGGGTGTGGCGGGCTACGACCTGCGTGTCCGGGTTCGCGACGGCGAAACTCCCGTGTTCGGGCCGGGGCGCCTCACGCTGCTGCGCGCCATCGAGGCCACAGGGTCGATCTCGGCGGCGGCACGTCGCATGGGCATGTCGTACCGGCGTGCATGGCTGCTGGTCGAGGCGATGAATCACGAGTTCCGCGAACCGCTGGTGACGCGCCATATTGGCGGCGTGTCGGGCGGCGGCGCGGCGCTCACGCCGTTCGCACAGAACCTCGCGGCGCACTACGACACCCTCATCAATGAAATCCGCTTGTTGCTCGACGCGCACGTGCCGACCTTCGATGCGTATCTGAAAGGCGACAGGACCGGCATCCCGGACGACGAGCCCCCCCGTGTCCGGTGACCGGGCGGGTGCGGAGTATCACGAAAACGTTATGACTTCGTGAGGACTTCGACACCGGCCCGAAGCGACACTGGCCCCATCGACGCGAAACCCCGCGATGGAGGTCACCATGTCCCAACCGACGAAGTCCGTACCGCCCGGCGGGGTGCCGTCAATGCGCGCCCCCGCACGACCGGGCCCGGTGCAGCCCGGCTGGCTGCGCCTCACCCACTGGCTGAACGTGCTGGCCGTGCTCGTGATGCTCACGAGCGGCTGGCGCATCTACAACGCGTCGCCGATCTTCGGCTTTCGCTTTCCCAATGAGATCACGCTGGGCGGCTGGCTTGGCGGCGCGCTGCGCTGGCACTTCGCCGCGATGTGGCTGCTCGCCGTGAACGGCGTGGTCTATCTGCTGATCAATCTCGCGAGCGCCCGTTTCGCCCGCCGCTTCTTTCCGCTGACCTTGCGCGGCGTTGCGCGCGACGCGCTGGCCGCGTTGCGTGGCCGGCTTTCGCACGACGATCCTCGTCACTACAACCAGGTGCAGCGCGCCGCCTATCTGTTCGCCGTGCTCGATCTGATGCTGCTCGTGGCGTCGGGGCTGGCCGTCTGGAAGCCGGTGCAGCTGGGATGGTTATGCGCCGCGCTTGGCGGCTTCCAGGGGGCGAGGCTGGTGCATTTCGTCGCGATGGCGGGCCTGACGGCCTTCATCGCGGTCCATGTGGCGATGGTGGCCCTCGTGCCTCGTACGCTGCGAACCATGTTGACGGGACGGTGAGCCGCCATGACCTTCAGGAAATCCCTTCAGCGCCTGCCGTCGGACAGCCCGGTCGTACGTGACGGCGAGGCCATCGTGCGGGAAGCGCGGGCGCGGGTGGCGCGTCATGTCGCGGAGCCCTCGCGGCGCGCGTTTCTCACGCGCACGCTCTCGCTGGGCGGCCTGGCGCTGCTCTCGGGGTGCTCGCTCGACGACAACGCCGGCGTGGCGTCCGCGCTCGACGGCATCTCGCGGTGGAACGACCGCGTGCAGGCCGCATTGTTTCGCCAGGACGTGCTGGCGCCGACGTTCTCCGAGTCGCAGATCACCCGCCCGTTCCCGTTCAACGCCTTCTATGGCATGGATGAGGCGCCCGTCATCGACGAGGCGGACTATCGGCTGGAGTTGTCGGGCCTCATTGCCGAGCGCGCGCCATGGCGGCTCGACGCGATACGCGAGTTCGCGCGAGTCCGCACGGCGGAGCAGATCACGCGCCACGTATGCGTGGAAGGATGGAGCGCGATCGGCCGGTGGGGCGGGGTGACGTTCGGCGACTTCCTGCGGCGCATCGGGGCCGACACGACGGCACGCTACGTTGGCTTCAAATGCGCCGACGATTACTACACGAGCATCGACATGCCCACGGCGCTGCATCCGCAGACGTTGCTCGCGCTGACCTACGACGGCCGCACGCTGCCGAGGGAATACGGCTTTCCGATGAAGCTGCGCATTCCCACCAAGCTCGGCTACAAGAATCCCAAGCATATCCGCGCGATCTTCGTGACGAACAGGTATCCGGGCGGATATTGGGAGGACCAGGGCTACAACTGGTTCGGCGGCAGTTGAGGCGCACGCCCGACTGCGCGACTGTGGTTCATACATTCAATCTCTGGAGGAGTACGACGATGAAGATGCCATATCTGGCGGCAGCGACGATGACCCTGGCCATGGCGCTCGGTACGGGCGCGGCGTTTGCTCAGGACGCCATGCAAAAGGGCGATGCCATGAGCAAGGGCGGCGCAATGAGCAAACCCGATGCCATGGGCAAGGGCGACGCCATGCGTAAGGACATGGACAAGAGCGGGAAGATGTCCAAGGGCGATGCCATGGGCAAGTCGGATGCCATGGGCAAAGGCGGCGCAATGAGCAAACCCGATGCCATGGGCAAGGGCGACGCGATGGGCAAGAGCCAGTAAGGCACGCTTGGCCGGTGTCCCCCGCGAGGCGTCGCAACGGGATTCGTTGCGACGCCTCGCGCATTCCGACGTCGCGAAGCGGGAATTGCGGGGCTGCGGGCGATCGACGCCCCGCCGCCGCGCTTCCGGGATTCGCCCCGCGCCGAAGGCATGCCCTCTTCAGCGTGTGAGCGCGACCGATTTGACGAGCAGGTAGACGTCGCGACCGGTGGTGAGCCGCAGTTGATCGGCCGAGAAGCGCGTGATGCGCGCGCGCAATGTCACGCCCGCATCGTTGTCCGGCATTGCCGCGTCGCCGAGCAGGGTGGCGCTGACTTCCACGGCATCGCCCAGGTCGCGCAAGGCGCAGACGCGCGCGCGCAGCACGTTGAGCACGCTGGTGTCGACCGGTGCGGCCGTCGCAACCGCGACATCGCGTTCCCGCACGAGGATGCGGCAAGTGTCGCCCACGTCGCCGCCCGCCCGCGGCACGCGCAGCCGTATCGCCTCGCGGGGTGGCGCATTGTCCGCGCCGGGTGTCGCGCAGACCGCCAGTTCCGTCAGGCCGTATCGGGCGTCGTGTGCGACGATGCGCGTCTCGAGCACCGTGCCGGGGGCGTCGGCGACGCCGTCGAGTGCGTCGCGGTGCACGTTGAGCACGTCGGCCGGGGCCCCCTGGGAGATCGTGCGGCCGTCCTTGAACAACACGACCTGGTCGGCCAGGCGCATGACCTCGTCGAGCGAATGCGTGACGTACAGCACCGGCAGCTTCAGTTCGTGACGGATGCGATTGAGATAGTCGAGGACTTCAAGACGCCGCGCGTGATCGAGCGATGCCAGCGGCTCGTCCATGAGCAGCAGCCGCGGGCAGGAGAGCAGCGCGCGGCCGATGCCCACCCGCTGCTTCTCGCCGCCGGACAGCGCGCCGGGGCGGCGTGAGAGCAAATGTCCAAGGTTCAGTACGTCGACGACATGCGCCAGGGCAATGGCTCCCGTGCCCGCGGCGCTCACGTCGCGGCGTCGCAGCCAGCGGCCGAAGAGCAGGTTCTGCCGCACGCTCAGATGCGGGAGCAGGCGTGCATCCTGGAACACATAGCCGATGCGTCGGCGCCACGCGGGCAGCGCAATGCCCGAGGCACTGTCGAAGAGCACGTCGTCGCCCACCACGATCCGGCCACTGTCCGGACGGAGCAGCCCGGACACGGCGTTCACCACGGTGCTCTTGCCGCTGCCGGAGGGACCGAACAGCGCCGTGACCCCCATGCCCGCCGCGAATTCGGCGTCGAGGGCGAATTCGCCGAACCGATGTCGAACGCGAACGTCAACCGTCATGACCGAGCGCCTTGCGATGACCGAAGCGGATGAGCACCTCGGACAGAATGAGCGTGGCCACGGCCAGCACCACGGAAATCGCGCAGAGACGCCAGACCATGGCGTCGCCGTCGGGCACCTGGGTGGCGGTGTAGATCGCGAGCGGCAGGGTCTGTGTCTGCCCGGGGATGTTCGACACGAACGTGATCGTGGCGCCGAATTCGCCCAGGGCGCGCGCGAAGGCAAGCACGAAGCCGTGCAGCACGCCAGTGGCGGTGAGTGGCAGCGTGACGCACAGGAACGTGAGGCAAGGGCCGGCGCCCAGCGTCTGCGCCGCCTGCTCGAGACGGATGTCGGCGGACTCCAGCGCTTGCCGGATGGCGCGCACGAGCAAGGGAAATCCCATCACGCCGGCGGCCAGCGCGGCGCCCGTCCAGCGAAACGCGAAGGTGAAGTGGAACCATTCGAACAGCACCTTGCCGATGGCGCCTTGCGCACCGAACAGCACGAGCAGTGCGAAGCCGACCACCACGGGCGGCAGCACGAGGGGCAGATGCAGAACGGCATCGAGCAGCGCCTTGCCGGGAAACTGCCGGCGGGCGAGCAGCCAGGCGGCGGCGTAGGCGAAGGGCAGGCTGCAAAGCGTGCCCCACAAACCTACGCGCAGACTGAGCGCCACGATGCCCCATTCTTCCGGGGTCAGACTCATGTCGGAGGGCGGTCGGGTGTCGGTCGGGGTGGGACCAGGGTAAGTTGGCGGATCTTATCAGGGTTGTCAGGGCCGGCTGAAGCCGTAGCGCTGGAATGTGGCCAGCGCGGCGGGCGATTGCAGGAACTTGAAGAACGGGTCGGCTTCGGCGCGATTGGCCTGCTTCGTCACGGCGACGGGATAGATGATCGGCGCGTGGCTGTCGGCCGGGAACGTGCCCGCGATGCGCACGCGCTTTTCGGCGTTGGCGTCCGTCTTGTACACGATGCCGTAGGGCGCTTCGCCGCGCGCGACCAGCAACAGGGCGTTGCGCACGTTGTCCGCGGCGGCAACCCTGCCCTGTACCTTCGACCAGACGCCGAGCTTCTCGAGTGCCGCCTTGCCGTAGAGGCCGGCCGGCACGTGGGCGGGGTCGCCCATGGCGAGCCTGCCGCCGCCGAGCTTCGCGTCGAGCTCGGCGCCGGTCTTCAGATCGACGTCGCCCGTGGTCGTGGCCGGGGCGATGAGCACCAGTTCGTTGCCGAGCAGGTTGCGACGCGTGCCCGTGTCGATCAGATCGTGTTTCTGCGCGTAGTCCATCCAGTCCTGGTCGGCCGAGATGAAGACGTCGGCCGGTGCACCTTTCTCGATCTGGCGTGCGAGCGTCGAACTCGCGCCGTACACGAGCACCGGCTTCTTGCCGGTTTCCCTGGTGTAGGCGGCGGACAAATCGTCGAGGGCGTTTTTCATGCTGGCGGCGGCGAACACCTGCTGCGCGGCGGCGTGGCCGGCAAACAACAGGCCCGCGCCGACGGTGGCCACGGTGAGCGCGCGACGCAGCATGGCGGCCGGCGCGTGGAACTTGAGGCTTGCGATAACGACAGCTTTCACGAAAGAGGTCTCCGACGTGGGATGGCTCAGCCGGCTACGCGAGGACGATGTCGCCCGATGCCGGCGCCTGGATGTGTCCGGCGGCAGGGCCGGAGCGCCGGTCCCATCTGAGCGGACGAAGCGTTGTGTAGTATTATATATAACGCTATCGCGCTGTACAGCGATATGCCATATCACGGCGCCCGAATGTCGTCCGACGCGGCAATACCGCGTCTCGATTCGAGAATTTCGGGACGTCGCGCACGTTCACGCACTTGTCGATTCGGCAACAAAAAGGCGCCCCGGAGCGGGGCGCCTGCTAATTAATATATGTACTGAATTCGGCGGCCGGTTCAGACCGTTGCGTTCTGCACGGCGGGGGTGCCGGGCCGCCGCATGGCGGGACTGGTTCGCAGCATGTCGAAAAAGCCGTCGACCACTGCATCGCATTCCACGCCGAGATCGTAGTCCGGCAGGAACAGCCAGTCCGACATCATGCCGACGACCAGCGCATGCAGCATGATGGCAGCGCGCCGGGTATCGAGCTGCGCGGGCAACTGGCCGCGCGCAATGGCGCGTTCCATGTCGCGCATGATGCGTTGCTTGCCGTCGGCGCAGGCCTCGCGCTGGCGCTCGAGCACGGAAAGCATCTCGTTCGTGTACTCGCACTTGTGGAACAGAATGTCCAGCACCCGGCGGCGGCGCTCGTTGCGAGCCGTTTCCTTGAGCACCAGTTTGCAGATTTCGTGCATGCGCACCATGGGGGCGCCGTCTTCCGGCTCGGCGCATTCCTCGTCGATCATGCGCTCCATCGGCAGACGGATGCGGTCCGTCATGGCATTGAACAGGTCGATCTTGTTCTTGAAGTGCCAGTAAATGGCGCCACGGGTCAGGCCGGCGGCTTCGGCAATATCGGCCAGCGACGTGCGCGACACACCCTTCTGTGCGAACACCGTCTCCGCGGTGTCGAGCAACAGATTGCGCGTCTCGATCGCTTCCTCTTTGGTTCTGCGGGCCATCGTCGTGTCACCGGAGCAGCGGAAAATTGCAGGATGTCTTGCGAAATGCGATGTAAACAGCGCCGCACTTTGGTGCGACGCAATGTGATTTACATACATTCATGAATGTATCTATAATAGCAGCCGCTTGCTCTATTGCACAGGGTACATTTAAGCTCCTTCCTCTAAGGGAAACACCTCACTGATCCGAGGGAGCGAATTGGCCGGTGGAGCGCCACCGGGCGCGACATTCGGATCACCTGTTATCCCGGAGCCTGTTCGACGATCTCACATGAGTGCCAGCGCGCGCGGTCACCGCCGCGCCGGGGACGTCCTTGCGGCCCGACTGCGGGCCAGTCTCCCAGGGCCCGCTTGCGCGGCCTTCCGGCACTCACCGACCCGCCTTCGTGCGACGGGATTGCGGACCGGCCTTCGCCGTCGCAATCGTCGCAACGTTCTGTCATTTTGTTTGACCGCATTCCATTTATCGGGGGCGTATATGCACGTCAAGAGAAGTTCACTGGGGATGGTCACTGCCGTAGCAATCGCGGTCATGACCCTGGCCGCATGCGGCAAGAAGCCGCAGCAGCCGCAGGCCATGGTGCCGGAAGTCGGCGTCGTGACGCTGCAACCCCAGAACGTAACACTGACGACCGATCTGCCCGGACGTACCTCGCCCTATCGCGTCGCGGACGTTCGCGCGCGCGTCGACGGCATCGTGCTCAAGCGCGATTTCACCGAAGGCGGTGACGTCAAGGCAGGGCAGCGTCTGTACAAGATCGATCCGGCCACTTACCAGGCCGCCTATGAGAACGCCAAGGCCACGCTCGCGAAGGCGGTCGCGAATCAGGCGTCGACGAAGCTGCTGGCCGATCGCTACAAGCAACTGGTGGCCGCCGAGGCCGTGTCGAAGCAGGATTACGACAACGCCGTGGCGGCAGCCCTTCAGGCCGACGCCGACGTGCAGGCCGGCAAGGCCGCCGTGGACACCGCCAGGATCAACCTGGGCTACACCGATGTGCCCGCCCCGATCTCGGGCCGTACCGGCCTGTCGCAGGTGACCGAGGGTGCCTACGTGCAGGCCGGCGCCGCCACGCTCATGACGACCGTTCAGCAGATCGATCCGATGTACGTCGACGTGACGCAATCGGCGGCCGACGGGCTGCGTCTGCGCCGCGCGCTGGCCGACGGCAAGCTGCAGAGCGCCGGCAAGAATGCGGCTGCCGTGTCGCTCACGCTGGAAGACGGCACGAAGTACCCGCTCGAGGGCAAGCTGCAGTTCTCGGACATCACCGTCGACCAGACGACCGGCTCGGTGACCGTGCGCGCCATTTTCCCGAACCCGAACCGCGAGTTGCTGCCCGGCATGTTCGTGCACGCCACGCTCAGGGAAGGGGTCAAGGAAGGCGGTCTGCTGGTGCCGCAGCAGGGTGTCACGCGTGACCAGAAGGGCCAGCCGACGGCGCTCATCGTGAACAAGGAAGGCAAGGTCGAGTTGCGCCAGCTGGTGACCGATCGGGCCATCGGCGATAAATGGCTCGTGAGCTCGGGTCTGGCGGCCGGCGATCAGGTGATCGTGGCTGGCCTGCAGAAGGTTCGTCCGGGCGCCCCCGCGAAGGCCGTTCCGGCACAGTTGCCGGGTGCACAAGCCCCTGCGGGCGCCAGCGCGCCGGCCGCGGCCGCCGCTGCCCCCGCATCGCAGGCCGACGCCGCCTCGAGCGCCAAAGCCCAATAACGCGGAGCCTCATTCATGGCAAAGTTTTTTATCGATCGCCCGATCTTTGCTTGGGTGATCGCCATTGTGATCATGCTGGCCGGCGCGCTTTCGATCCTGAAGCTGCCGGTCTCGCAATACCCGCCGATCGCACCGCCGTCCGTGCAGATCACCGCGACCTATCCGGGCGCCTCCGCGCAGACCGTGCAGGATACGGTCACGCAGGTGATCGAGCAGCAGATGAACGGTATCGATCACCTCGAATACATGTCGTCGACGTCCGACGGCTCGGGGACCGCCCAGATCACGCTGACGTTCGCCCAGGGCACGAACCCCGACATCGCGCAGGTGCAGGTGCAGAACAAGCTGCAACTCGCCACGCCGCTGCTGCCGCAGCAGGTGCAGCAGCAGGGGATCCGGGTGGCCAAGGCGACCAAGAACTTCCTGCTGGTGATCGGTGCTTACTCCGATGACGGCAAGATGTCCGACATCGACCTCGCGAACTACATTGCCGCGAACGTGCAGGATCCGATCAGCCGTGTGAACGGCGTGGGTCAGGTTCAGCTCTTCGGCTCGCAGTATGCGATGCGCGTGTGGGTCGATCCGCAGAAGCTCAACGGGTACAACCTCACCGTCATCGACGTCTCGAACGCCATTCAGTCGCAGAACGTGCAGGTCTCGGCGGGCGAGCTCGGTGGCGCGCCGGCGGTGAAGGGCCAGCAGCTCAACGCCACCGTGATGGCGCAGAGCCGTCTGCAGACGCCCGAGCAGTTCCGCAAGATTCTGCTCAAGGTCAACAAGGACGGCTCGCAGGTGCGTCTGGGCGACGTTGCGCGCGTGGAACTCGGC
This sequence comes from Pandoraea sp. E26, assembly GCF_000681415.1. Taxonomy (NCBI): domain Bacteria; kingdom Pseudomonadati; phylum Pseudomonadota; class Betaproteobacteria; order Burkholderiales; family Burkholderiaceae; genus Pandoraea; species Pandoraea sp. E26. The sequence goes on along the minus strand of NZ_AYXJ01000026.1, from coordinate 64,452 downwards.
GGCGAGTCGTATCAGGTCGTCGCACGTTACAACGGCAAACCCGCGGCCGGTCTGGCCATCACGCTGGCCACCGGTGCGAACGCGCTGCAGACGGCCACCGCCGTCAAGCAGGCCGTGACGGAGCTCGAACCGTACTTCCCGGCCGGCATGAAGGTCGACTACCCGTACGACACCACGCCGTTCGTGAAGATCTCGATCGAGGAAGTGATCAAGACCCTCATCGAAGGTATCGTGCTGGTGTTCCTGGTGATGTATCTGTTCCTGCAGAACCTGCGGGCGACGATCATTCCGACAATTGCGGTGCCGGTGGTGCTGCTCGGCACGTTCGGCATCATGGGCGCCGCGGGCTTCTCCATCAATACGCTGTCGATGTTCGGTCTCGTGCTGGCCATCGGTCTGCTGGTGGACGATGCGATCGTGGTGGTGGAGAACGTGGAGCGGGTGATGGCCGAGGAGGGCCTCAGTCCGAAGGAAGCGACGAAGAAGGCCATGGGCCAGATCGTCGGTGCGCTGGTGGGCGTGGCGCTCGTGCTCTCGGCGGTGTTCGTGCCGATGGCATTCTTCGGTGGCTCGACCGGCGCCATCTATCGTCAGTTCTCGCTGACCATCGTGGCGGCCATGGCGCTGTCGGTGCTCGTGGCCATCGTGCTCACGCCGGCCATGTGCGCGACAATCCTCAAGCCGATCAAGAAGGGCGAGGTGCACGAGAAGCGTGGCTTCTTCGGCTGGTTCAACCGCAAGTTCGACAGCAGCTCGAAGGCGTACCAGGGACAGGTGGAGCGCATCCTGAAGCGCTCCACGCCGTTCGTGATCGTCTACGTGGTGATCGTCGCCGTGGTGGGCTTCCTGTTCGTGCGCATGCCGACGGCGTTCCTGCCCGACGAGGACCAGGGTTACTTCTTCAACCTCGTGCAATTGCCGCCGGGTGCGACGCAGGAGCGTACGCTCGACGTGATGAAGCAGGTCGAGAAGCACTACCTCGAAAAGGAAAAGGACGCGGTGCGTTCGATCTTCACGGTCACCGGCTTCGGCTTTAACGGCCGCGGTCAGAACGTGGGTATCGCCTTCACGATGATGCGACCGTGGGATGAGCGTCAGTCGTCGAACCTGAAGGTGCAGGCCGTGATCGCACGTTCGTACCAGGCATTCGCCAGCGTGAAGGACGCCATGATCTTCGCGATCAACCCGCCGTCGGTGCCCGAACTGGGTAACGCGGGCGGTATCGACTTCGAGTTGCAGGATCGCGCGGGCCTCGGTCACGACGCGCTCATGGCCGCCCGCAACCAGTTCCTGGGCATGGCGGCGAAGAACCCGAACCTCGCGAACATGCGTCCGAACGGTCTGGACGACACGCCGCAGTACAAGGTCGACGTCGACGAGGAGAAAGCCTCGGCACTGGGGCTGTCGATCGCCGACGTGTACACCACGCTCTCGGCGTCATGGGGCTCCTCGTACGTGAACGACTTCATCGACCACGGTCGTGTGAAGAAGGTGTACGTCATGGCCGAACCGAAGGACCGCATGTTGCCGCAGGACATCAACAAGCTGTACGTGCGCAACGCCAGCGGGACAATGGTGCCGTTCTCGGCCTTCGCGACCGGCAAGTGGATCTACGGCTCGCCTCGACTGGAGCGCTACAACGGTGTGCCGGCCGTGGAAATCCAGGGCATGCCGGCGCCGGGCAAGTCGTCGGGCGACGCCATGAAGGCGGTCGAGGAAATTGCCAAGCAGCTCCCGGCGGGTATCGGTCTGGAGTGGACGGGGCTGTCGTTCGAAGAGCGCATTTCGGGCTCGCAGGCGCCGGCGCTGTATGCGATTTCGATTCTGATCGTGTTCCTGTGCCTGGCTGCGCTGTACGAAAGCTGGTCGATTCCGTTCTCGGTGATTCTGGTGGTGCCGCTGGGGGTGTTGGGGGCGCTGCTTGCCGCCACGCTGCGGGGGTTGTCGAACGACGTGTACTTCCAGGTGGGTCTGCTCACGACCGTGGGTCTGTCGGCGAAGAACGCGATTCTGATCGTGGAATTCGCCAAGGATCTGCAGGAGCAGGGCCGCACGCTCATGGAAGCGACGATGGAGGCGGTGCGACTGCGTCTGCGCCCGATTCTGATGACGTCGATGGCGTTCATCCTGGGGGTGCTGCCGCTGGCGATCTCCAACGGTGCGGGCTCGGCGTCGCAGCATGCGATCGGTACCGGCGTGATCGGCGGTATGCTGGCCGCGACGTTCCTCGCGATCTACTACGTGCCGATCTTCTTCGTGCTGGTGCGCAAACGCTTCGCGCATGAGGATCTGGATACGGTGGAGCATCCGGAAGCGCGTCATGAAAACCCGGACGCAACCGACGGTCCCGCCAAGGAAGGAAACTGACCTATGAAGCACAAAGCATTGCCGATGGCCTTGGCGGCAGCGTTCCTGGCAGGCTGTACCCTCGCGCCGCACTATGAGCGGCCCGAGGCGCCAGTTGCCACGGCGTTCCCCACGGGCCCGGCCTACAAGACACCGGGAGCGGCGAATCAGAACGGCACCGCCGGCAGCAATGCCGTGGCGGCCGCCGATCTGGGCTGGCGCGATTTCTTCACCGACCCGCGCCTGCAGAAGCTGATCGAGATCGCGTTGCAAAACAATCGCGACCTGCGTGTGTCGATGCTCAACATCGAGGCCGCGCGTGCGCAATACCAGATTCAGCGCTCCGCGCTGTTGCCCTCGGTGGGGGCGGCAGGGCAGGCGTCGGTACAGCGGTCGCCGGCTGATCTGACGTCGTCCGGACGCGCGGGCATCAGCCGCAGCTATCAGGTCGGCGTGGGCTTCACGTCCTACGAACTCGATTTGTTCGGTCGGATTCAGAGTCTGAAGGATCAGGCGCTGGAGACGTACCTGGCGAGCGAGGATACGGCGCGGGCCGCGCACATCACGCTGGTCTCCGAAGTGGCTACGGCGTATCTCACGTGGCTGGCCGATCAGGAACTGCTCAAGCTGACTGAAGACACGCTCAAGAGCCAGCAATCGTCCTATGACCTGACCAAGCGCAGTTTCAACGTGGGTACGGCCTCCGGGCTGGATCTGCGTCAGGCGCAAACGCCGGTGGATACGGCGCGCGCGAATTACGCACAGTACACGCGTCAGGTGGCACAGGACGAGAACGCCCTCGCGCTGCTCATCGGTCAGCCGCTGCCGGCGGATTTGCCACCGGGGCGTCCGCTCGACGGGCAGGGGTTGCTTGCGGATCTGCCGGCCGGCCTGCCGTCGGATCTGCTGCTGCGCCGGCCCGACGTCACCGCCGCCGAGCACACGCTCAAGGGTGCCAACGCCAACATTGGCGCCGCCCGTGCCGCGTTCTTCCCGTCGATCTCGCTTACGGCGAGCGCGGGTACGGCGAGTGCATCGCTGAGCAATCTGTTCAAGGGCGGGCAGGGTGCCTGGTCATTCGCACCGACCATCACGCTGCCGATCTTCGCGGGCGGGCAAAACATCGCCAACCTCGAACTGGCCAAGGTGCAAAAGCGTATCGAGATCGCCAACTACGAGAAGGCGATTCAGACGGCGTTCCGCGAAGTCTCCGACGGGCTGGCCGCACGTGGCACGCTCGACGACCAGATCGCGGCGCAGGAGTCGCTCGTGAAGGCCAGCGACGAGAGCTACAAACTCTCGGATCTGCGCTATCGCAACGGCGTCGACAGCTATCTGAACGCGCTGGTCTCGCAACGCTCGCTGTACTCGGCGCAGCAGACGCTGATCGCCACGCGACTGGCACGCTGGACCAATCTCGTCACGCTGTACAAGGCGCTCGGCGGCGGATGGGAAGAGCGCACCGTTCCGGCGAATGCGGACGCGGCGTCGGCCCCGGCAGCCTCGTCGTGAGCGGTGACTGATCGCTTGTCATCTCGCATTATCTGAAGATCGAAACGCCCGGCAATCGCCGGGCGTTTCGCATTCGGGTGTCGCGCGAGGCGAGAAATCGACTCAGTTCCCGAGAGGTTTAGACGCGGCCTTCTACGCTCGCCCCTACCTTGGCTGCGGCTTCGTCGCTATCCTTATTTGCGTTGTATTCGCAACACCCCGAGCGTCGACGCCCGCGTATGACCCCGCGATCGCCGGGCCGCATGGGGCAAAAATAAGCTGACCGCATTTCCAGGGAGAGACACCATGAGCGATCTTCAAGCACGATTCGAAGCGGCGGTGGCCGAATCGAAGCAACTGCCTGAGCGCCCCGACAATCTGACGCTGCTGCGCATCTACGCCCTCTACAAGCAAGGCACCGAAGGGGATGTGACGGGCGCACGTCCCGGCATGACCGATTTCGTCGGCCGCGCCAAGTACGACGCCTGGGAAATGCTCAAGGGCAAGTCGAAAGAGGAGGTCCAGCAAGCGTATGTCGAGCTCATCGAAGGGTTGAAGGGATGAGTTCCCGCGTGTCGCGCCGGCCCGATTCGGCAATGACGCGATGCGCAGGCCCCCCTCGGCACGACAAATGGAAAGACGGCGACTTCGGTCGCCGTCTTTTTTTGGGAGTCCGTCCGCGAAGCGATATGGCGTACCGGGAAGGCGGTGATCCAAAGCGGTGGAGGTTTTGCGGTGCTGTCCGATTGGCGTGTTGTGGGCGGTGCGCGACGATGAGCCCGTCATCAACGAGACGAGGTACCGAACCATGCACCGCGATCGACTTCACGCCATACGCCGCGCCGCGCGCGGCAGGGATTGCACGCAAACGCGGCATGCGCTGCCGGGCCGCAGACTGCCTGTCGATCGACAGACCGGACCTGTGACGATGCGCGCAGACGCGCCGGGAGAGCGGGCACGGCATGGCCCGCATGACAGCCATGACAGCCATGACAGTCGTGACGGGCGCTGGCAGCGAGACACGCGACGCCTGTGGAGCGTACGCGTGCAGCGGCGCGGCATGACGCCGAATACGCGCGAGGGCGCCGTCGGGCCTGTCCGGCGTGGCAGACGTTGTCGGGGCTCGATGCGCGGCGCGGCGATGCTCGACGCCGTGTTCACGCTGGCGGCCCTGATGGCGGGGGCGCAAGGTCTTGCGCAATGGCAGGCCGCGAGCGGTGCGACGCCTGCGGCGGTGGCCGCGTCTTCCGGCATGGTGGCAATGGCATTTCCCTCGCATGAGGCGGGCGAAACCTCGCGCGAGGGTCGTGCGCGATGACGAGATACCGTGTCCATGCGCGAACGCGAGCGCATCGCATGATGGGATTCACCCTGCTGGAGTGGGTGCTGGCCATGCCGCTCGGGTTGCTGATCGTGATGGCCGCGATCGCAATCTATCTGGCCGGGCTGCGCCTGTGGCGGGCGCAGGCCGAGCGGTACGACGTCAACGAACGCGCCATGTTCGCGCTGACGCAACTCTCGCGTGCGGTCGCCATGGCGGGTTATCGCAATTGGGACCCGATGGAGGGGCGCATCACCGCACCCGACAAAGCGGTGCGCAGGTGGCCGCCATTACGCGCGAGCGCGGAATGTGCGGCGTCGGTCGAGACGTGTGCGCGGCGCGGTTGGCAAGGCAGCGACCTGATGGAGGTCCAGTTTCATGGGGCGGGGTACCCGATCGGTGGCAACGGTGCCGTGCAGAACTGCTCCGGACTGAGCGTCAAGGCACTGGGCTCCCCCGATGATCGTCACCTGAGCATCTTCTACGTGGCGAAAGGCGAGGACGGCGTCCCGTCGCTCTTCTGCCGCTATGGGGATTACGTCGGTCCGAGTTACCTGCGCCAGGCCCAGGTGCTGGTCACCGGCGTGGAGGCCATGTACCTCAGGCTCGGATTCCGCGTCGGAGGGAACGGGCCCTTGCGATGGTCGGCGCCGCTCAAGCGCCTGAGGGGCACACCCCCGAGGCCGCCGGCGGGCGAAGGGGGCTGGGACAACGTGGCTGCGGTGGCGATCTCGCTGGTCATGCGCGGCGCGCCGCGGCGCGGCGCCAAACCGACGACATCTCGCGTGGTGGAGGTGTTCGACAAGGCAACCGGAGGGCGCGAATACAAGCGGCTGATGAATGCGGGCGACGTTCATCTCCACGTATTCACGCTCCTGGCATATCGCCGCAACGATGGTGGCATTGGCGAGGAGGCAAAATGGTTGGCGTCTTCATGGTGATGTGGCTCGCCGCGTTGACGACGCTGGCGGCGTCGGGCATGCAGCACCGCCAGCTTGCCGATCGTTTCGTCGCCTACATGTACGACCGTGCCCACGCATTCACCGCGGCGAACAACGCGCTCGTGCTCGCACGTCATCGACTCACGCTCGGCCCGGAGGCGGCCGATATCGCCGCGGTGTCCGCATTCGACGGCGGTCCTCACGGTGTGATCGAAGCGAATCACCGGGGTGACATCTGGTTTCGCAACGACACGCCGAGATGGCGAACGGTCGATTGGACCCGCGGCGACACGGTCGTCGCGGTCAAGGATGCGCGCTACTTCATCGAACGCATTGCGTTCTCGGACTATCCTGCGCTCGACCCGACATCGCGTGTTGCCGCGATTCGACGATATCGCGTGAGCGCCATGGGCTGCGGGAAGCTCCCGGGCACCCGGGTCTATCTGCAGGCCATCTACGAGATTCGGCAACGGGACGAGGCGCGCCGATCCGGCATTTCCGAGTCCCGCTTCATCCCGAGGCGGCTGAGCTGGCGGGAGGTGACGGCGTGGCACGACCGGGAGACTCGCGCGGCACGCGAGCGTTGCGATGCGTCGTGACGGATTCACCTTGCTCGAATGCCTGGTGGCCATGGCGGTGCTGGCGATCGCGCTGTGCGCGGCGGCACCCTCGATCGAGGCCGTCCGCCGCCGGGTCTCGGTGGACATCACCGCGCGCGCCCTGCTGGCCGCCATGCAATCGGCCCGGGCAGAGGCATTGGCGCGGCATCGACGCGTCACGCTGGCGCCGGTCGACGGGAGCCGTCTGAGCAGTGGCTGGCTGACGTTCGTCGACGAGAATCTCAACGATCGATTCGATGCCGGGGAGCTATTGCTGGCGCGCTATGCACCGCTGCCCGATGGTGTGAGTGTCGAGGCCGATTGGGCGCTGAGTTTCACACCAGGCGTCGCCTTTGCGGAGAACGGGTTCATGCGAAAGCAAAAACGCGCCTGGATCCTGGGCACCGCGCGGGTAACGGGACATGGGCGGCGCATCTGCATTGTGATCAATGCCTACGGCCGCGCCCGGGTTCCCCGGCGCTGCGACGCTTGACGCGATCACCGGGGCCGCGAAACGGTCACATCAGCGGGGGAGTCCCCGTATCTTCGGCCTTGGTGTCGGCCTTGGCCTTGGCGCTTTCGGTGTGAGAGGCGCGAGTGCTCGTCGTGGTCGATGCGGTCCCCGACGTGCCTCGTGGCGTAGACGGTTTCGTCGACTCCTGCCACAGCTTGACGCCCTGCCAGGCGAGCACGCCCAGGCTGCCCCACTTGAGGCCGCGGCGAACCACGCGCCCGACGGGAGTGTGCGAGAGGCCGGTGAGGGCCAGCGAAGCCACGGAACTGACGAGCGGATAGCGCTCGAGCAATCCGCCGAGCTTGAGTCCCGACGTGGCGAGTCCACCCAGTCCGGAGAACTTGCCGAAACCGCCAGGCAGCAGGTAACGGACCCATCGGAAATTACGCAGGCGTTCGCGCGTGACGTGCGCGGCCTGTATCAGTTCGGCGCGCTCGACGGCAATGCGCGTGAGCACGAGCTCCTTGCGGATGGCAAGCAATTCATGGCGAGAGCGTCGCGACTGGTGCGGGCGACGCGGACGTTGAGAGCGGTTCGGTTCCAGCGGCACGGGCAGATCTCCTTCAGTCCGGACGCAGCGCGTCGCGGTCCTTTTCGAACTCGGCCAGTGTCGCCTCGAACGGCATCGGGGCATCGCGCAGAATGTTGCGCGCGCGCGCGGCGCACCACGCGGCAAGCAGCAGGTACACGATGAAGATGCCGGTCATGGCCTGAAGACGGTAGGTGTCCCAGAAAATGACGATCACGAGCGCGGTCAGCGAGACGAGAGCGAGAACACCGAACAGCATCGCGGCCAGACCCAGGAAGGCCACGCCCATCAGGCGTTCTTTCTCTTCGGTCAGTTCGATGCCGATGAGTTCGATGCGCGACTGTACGATCTCGAGCAACGCACCGGCGAGGCGCCGCAGCGAAGGCCGCGGCGGGGTCGTACGATCATTGTCGGTCATGGAGTGGGCTGGGCGGCCCGCCTGACCCGTCGCACCGGTCAGGCGGGCTCCGCCTTGGGCAAAGTAGGCGAGGAAGGAAACGTGCGTCGGCGTGGCTTACCGGCGGTTGAGCAGCAGACCGATCACCACGCCGATGCCGGCTGCGATGCCCACGGCTTGCCAGGGATGATCGTGCACGTAGTCGTCAGTCGCGCGAGCGGCCTGCTTGCTCTTCTCGACCACGACGACCTGCACGTCGGACGCTTTCTCCTTGGCTTGCTTGAGCAGCGCCAGGGCCTTGTCGCTCAGCTCGGAGGCGCGCTCACCGGTCGTGTTGGCGGCTTGTTTGAGCAGGTCTTCGGCGTCGGCCAATACGGTTTTGATATCGGTCATGAACTTCTCCTTGTTGGTATGTGCTTGCGACATTGTCGTTGCCCGTGGTGGGGAGGAAAATGCGAGGGGGGTATGACTGGTATCGTAACCCTTTCGCCGTGTCGTTGCCAGAAAACAACAGGCACGTTCCCGCTATATTTCGAAAACTTATTTACACCAAATTTTTTATTCGTTCTGGCTAAGCTTAGCATCCTTTAGTCTTTACCCACTGAGTTGAAGGTTCTCAAGGAGAGCGTAAATGACATTGCGTTTGGGCGACATTGCCCCCGATTTCGAGCAGGACTCGTCGGTTGGCAAAATCAAATTCCACGAATATCTCGGCGACAGCTGGGGCGTGCTGTTTTCTCACCCTGCGGACTACACGCCGGTCTGCACGACCGAACTGGGTCTGACCGCCAAACTCAAGGGCGAGTTCGAAAAGCGCAACGTGAAGGCCATCGCGTTGTCGGTCGACGACGCCGAATCGCACAAGGGCTGGATCAAGGATATCAACGAGACGCAGAACACCACGGTCAACTTCCCGATTCTGGCGGACGGCGATCGCAAGGTCTCGCAGCTGTACGACATGATCCATCCGAACGCCAGCGAAACCGTCACGGTGCGCTCGCTGTTCGTGATCGATCCGAAGAAGAAGGTGCGCCTGATCATTACCTATCCCGCCAGCACGGGCCGCAATTTCGACGAGATCCTGCGCGTGATCGACTCGCTGCAACTGACCGACAATTACTCGGTCGCCACGCCGGGTAACTGGAAGGATGGCGAAGACGTGGTGATCGTGCCCTCGCTCAAGGACGAGGCGGTGCTCAAGGAGAAATTCCCGAAGGGTTACAAGGCGGTGCGCCCGTACCTGCGCCTCACGCCGCAGCCGAACAAGTAATTCGTTCGGCGTTGCCAATGAGAAATGCCAGCTCGTCGTCCGAGCTGGCATTTTTTGTTTGTCGAACACTCCGATTGTCGGGTACGCGCCGTCGCCCGGGGGATTGACGGCCCGCAACGCGCGGCCTGAGAAACGACGCGTACCCGACAAGTCGCAGCGACCGCCCACGGTCGTGGACAGGCCCTGCGACCCCGTTCTTCCGAATCGATCAGAAGAACGCCTGGATGCCCGTCTGGGCGCGCCCCAGAATCAGCGCGTGAATGTCGTGGGTGCCTTCGTAAGTGTTGACCACTTCGAGGTTCACGAGGTGGCGCGCGATACCGAACTCGTCGGAGATGCCGTTGCCGCCCAGCATGTCACGGGCAAGCCGCGCGACGTCGAGCGCCTTGCCGCAGGAATTGCGCTTCATGATCGAGGTGATCTCGACCGCGGCGGTACCTTCGTCCTTCATGCGGCCCAGGCGCAGGCAGCCTTGCAGGCCCAGCGTGATTTCGGTCTGCATGTCGGCCAGCTTCTTCTGAATCAATTGGTTCGCCGCGAGCGGGCGGCCGAATTGCTGGCGATCGAGCACGTACTGACGCGCCGTGTGCCAGCAGAATTCGGCGGCGCCGAGCGCGCCCCAGGCAATCCCGTAGCGTGCCGAGTTCAGGCACGTGAACGGGCCCTTCAGGCCAGAGACGCCCGGCATGAGGTTCTCTTCCGGCACGAATACCTGATCCATCACGATCTCGCCGGTGATCGACGCGCGCAGGCCGACCTTGCCGTGGATCGCCGGCGCCGAAAGCCCCTTCCAGCCCTTCTCGAGAATGAAGCCGCGAATCTTCTCTTCGCCGTTCTCGTCGGCGAGCTTGCCCCAGACGACGAAGACGTCGGCGATCGGCGAATTCGTGATCCACATCTTGCTGCCGCTGAGCTCATACCCGCCCGCGACCTTCCTGGCCCGCGTGGTCATGCCGGCCGGGTCCGAACCGTGGTTCGGCTCCGTGAGGCCGAAGCAGCCGATCCACTCGCCGCTGGCGAGCTTCGGCAGGTACTTCTGCTTCTGCGCTTCGCTGCCGAATTCGTAAATGGGCACCATGACGAGCGACGACTGGACCGACATCATCGAGCGATAGCCCGAATCGACGCGCTCGACCTCGCGCGCGATCAGCCCGTAGGCGACATAGTTCAGACCGGGGCCGCCGTACTGTTCGGGAATCGTCGGGCCGAGCAGGCCGATCTCGCCCATCTCGCGGAAAATCGACGCATCCGTTTGTTCGTGACGAAACGCCTCGAGCACGCGCGTCGCGAGCTTGTCGTTCGCGTAGGCGGCTGCGGCGTCGCGAATCATGCGCTCGTCGCTGGTGAGCTGCGCGTCGAGCAACAGCGGATCTTCCCAATGAAACTGTGCGTTGCCTGCCATGACCTTTCTCCTCCGATGTTCTCGAAAAAATACGCGAATCCAATCGTCGTCGCCCGCCGGGGACCCCGGCCGTCACTGCCGCGCCCTGATCTGCCGGAACGGCTCGACGACTTGACTAAAGTTCCGCAATGCGGAACAATGTTCTGAAATCGAAGTTAGTTTAGCACTAAACTTTTTTGCCGGGCAACGGCCAGTGCGTGCACTGGCGCAAACCTTCTCGATTGGAGCGCGCGATGGTTGTGGTCAAAACATCCCTGTCAGCCTTCTCCGGTGCGCCGGCGCATGGCGTGCCGCCTTCGCATGACGAGCGCAAGTTCGTCACGGCGCTGGCCCGAGGTCTCGAGTTGTTGCGGGCGTTTGGCCCCGACGACGCCTTGCTGGGCAATCGCGACTTTGCCGCGCGCACGGGATTGCCGAAGGCCACCGTCAGTCGCCTTGCCTACACGCTGACCGAACTCGGGTATCTGCGCTACGACGCCGACCTGGGCAAATATGCGCTCGACGCCGGCGTCCTGGCGCTGGGGTATGCCTTCCTGAGCGGTACCGACATGCTCACGTTGGCGCGTCCGCACATGCGGGCGTTGGCCCGCGAGATGGGGTGCTCGATTTCGCTGGGCTGCCGCGAGGGCATCGACATGATGTATCTCGAGACGATTCGAAGCGATTCGGCGCATCTCACGCTGGGCCTTACGGCGGGTTCGCGTCTGTCGATGCTGACGAGTTCGATGGGGCGCGTCTATCTGGCGGCGATGACGCCGACCGAGCGCGAGACCATGCTCTCGGACCTGCACGATGCGTACGACGCCAATCCGGCGGCGCTGCGCAACGTCGGTTGGGACGCCCTGAAGGCGGGCGTCGACAAGGGGATCGAGTCGTACCGGCGGGAGGGGTGCTGCTACTCGTTTCGCGAGTGGCACGAGGGTGTGAACGCGGTGGCGGTACCGCTAAGAGACGTGAGGCAGAATCGATGGCTCGCGATCAGTTGCAGCGGGCCGTCGTCGTCGATTCCCGATGCCGTGTTCCGGGAGGAGATCGGGCCGCGGCTCAAGCAACTCGCAGCGCGTCTGAGCGGGCAGGCCTGACGGCGCAGGCGGACCAGCGCCGCTGCCTTTCGTGCGAGGCAACGGCGCCCACCCCGATCCAGGCGAATCAACGCCCGCGTGGATCAGGGCAGCATCACAACAGCGTGCGCACGTGCCACAGTTCGGGGAAAAGCACCACGTCGAGCATCTTGCGCAGATACGGGGCGCCGTTCGTGCCGCCGGTGCCCTGCTTGAAGCCGATGATGCGCTCGACGGTCGTCACGTGACGGAATCGCCACTGACGGAAAGCGTCCTCGAGATCGACCAGTTCCTCGGCCATCTCGTACAGCTCCCAGTGCTGCGACGGGTTGCGATACACCTCCAGCCACGCGGCCTCGACCGACTTGTCGTGAGGCGTGGGCTTCGTCCAGTCGCGCTCCAGGCGCTCCGGCGCAATCGCGAAACCGCGCCGCGCGAGCAGGCGCACTACCTCGTCATAGAACGAGGGCGCGTTGAGCGCGGCTTCGACCTGCTTGAAGAGGTCCGGGCGATGCGCATGCGGCTGTAGCATCGCCGCATTCTTGTTGCCCAGCATGAACTCCAGAATCCGGTACTGGTACGACTGGAAGCCCGACGAGCTGCCGAGCGACGGGCGCATCGACGAATACTCCGACGGTGTCATCGTCGCCAGCACGCTCCAGGCCTGCACCAGTTGTTCCAGAATGCGCGACACGCGCGCGAGCATCTTGAATGCCGGCGGCAGTTCGTCCTGATGCACGGCCGTGCGCGCGGCCTGCAGTTCGTACAGCGCCAGCTTCATCCACAACTCGCTGGTCTGATGCTGGATGATGAACAGCATCTCATTGTGATCCGTCGAACGAGGATGCTGGGCGTTCAGGATCGGATCGAGCGACAGATAATCGCCGTAGCTCATGCGCTTCGAGAAGTCGAGCGTGGCGTCGTGCCATTGCGTGGCGTTGGCGGACGTGGCCTGCGCGGCCGGGGCGTCCGCGCCCGAGTGCCCGAACGGACACCCGCCCTGAGCGGGCGAGGCTTCCGTGGTCGTCGAGGGCGTTTGCGGCGCGTCGTGCGGGGCGGTGGTCTTGCTCATGCTGCCTGACTCCTCTCTCAAGTCACCGCGCCGCGGCGATGAAACTCGGGCTTGTCCCACGATCCCGTGCTCAGCACGTCACGCAGAATCTCGACCGAGTCCCACACGTCGGCGAAACTCGTGTACAGCGGCGTCATGCCGAAGCGCATGATGCGCGGCTCGCGATAGTCGCCGATCACGCCGCGCGCAATCAGCGCCTGAATCACGGCAAACCCTTCGGGATGTTCGAAGCTCACTTGCGACCCCCGCGACGCGTGATCGCGCGGCGTCACGAGCGTGAGCGGGAATTCGGCGCAACGCGATTCCACGAGCTGGATGAACAGGTCGGTGAGCGCGAGCGACTTGCGGCGCAGCGCGTCCATCGACGTCTGCGCGAAGATGTCCAGCCCGCACTGCACCAGCGAGAGCGAGACGATCGGTTGCGTGCCACACAGATAACGGCCGATGCCGTTGTCCGGCGTGTATTCCGGTGTCATGGCGAACGGCGTGCGATGCCCCCACCAGCCTGACAGCGGTTGCCAGAACGTGTCCTGATGCTTCTTGTTGACCCACACGAACGCCGGCGCGCCAGGGCCCCCGTTCAGGTACTTGTACGTGCAGCCCACGGCGTAGTCCGCATTGGCGCCGTTCAGATCGACGGGCACCGCACCGGCGGAATGGCACAGGTCCCACACGGCCAGCGCGCCGGCCGCGTGAATCTCGGCCGTGCGTGCGGCCATGTCGTACATGGCGCCCGTGCGGTAGTTCACATGCGTGAGCAGCACCACGGCGACGTCGTCACCCAGGGCGCCCTGCAGGTCGTTGGGGGTGTCGACCAGGCGCAGCGAGTAGCCGTCGTCGAGCAAACGCGTGAGGCCCTGCACGATATACAGGTCGGTCGGGAAGTTGCTGCGCTCCGAGATGATCACCTTGCGCTGCGGTGCGCGACTGCGCTGCGCATCGAGCGCGGCAGCCATCACCTTGAACAGGTTGCTCGACGTGGTGTCGGTCACCACGATTTCGCCTTTACCCGCACCGACGATCGGCGCAAGGGCGTCGCCCAGCGCGCGCGGCAGCGCGAACCAGTCGGCCTCGTTCCAGCTGCGGATCAGCCCGACGCCCCATTCGGCCGCGATCACCTCCTGCGCACGCTTGAGCGAGGCGATCGGGCGAGCGCCCAGCGAGTTGCCGTCGAGGTAGATCACCCCCGGGGGCAGGTCGAATTGTGCACGCAGCGGGGCGAGCGGATCGGCCGCGTCGAGGGCCAGACAATCGTTGCGAGAAGATGCCATGGTTAGCGTTCAGTGATTCAGTGATTCAGTTGGTAAAGGCAAAAGAAATCGGGCGGAAGTCCGGCGAGCGGAACGTCGCGCGTTACAGCGTGCGCAGTACGGCACGCACCGGGCTTGCGTCGAGTCGCATGAACTTGAGCGGCAGTGCGATGAGTTCGTAGTCGTCGGCCTCGACGGCATCGAGCACGAGGCCCTCGAGAATCGCCATGCGGTGCGCGCGAATGCGATGATGGGCATCCATCGTCTTGCTCTGCTGCGGATCGAGCGACGGCGTGTCGATGCCGACCAGCTTCACGCCATGGGCGGCGAGCAGGTCGATGGTCTCGGGCGCCACGGCACAAAATTCGCTGTCCCAGTGCGCGAGCGGCGCCTGGGCGTAGGTGCGCAGCAGCACGCGCGGCGGCACGTCCCTCAGGTGCGGCGCCACCATCTCCGGCGTGACCAGGGGCGAGGCGCCCACACAGTGCACCACACGGCACGCTCCGAGGTAAGTCTCGAGGTCGACTTCGCCGATGCAGGCGCCGTCATCGTCGTAATGGCGTGGCGCGTCGGCGTGAGCGCCGGTGTGCGGCGAGAGCGTGATACGTCCCACATTGACCGGGCAACCCGGCCCGATCTGCCAGACCGGGGTCTCGGTGAGCGGCGTGTCGCCGGGCCATACGGGGGTTTGCGCCGATAAAGGTGCGCTGATGTCCCATACGCGGCGCTCACGCGCGCCGATCGTGCGGGGTGTTGCCGAAGCGGTGAAATCTGTCATACGCGAGCGCTTTATCGAGGCGATCCGGGGGAAGAAGAGTCCCAGATAGTGTAGGAAATTCCGCGCCGCAGGTGCTTGCGTATTCGACGAGTGTGTGCCGATGAATTGAAATTAAACCGACAATTTCAATGATTTTTTGGTCAATTCTTCGAGTGATTTTGAAATTGGTCGAATTCAATGCGACTTCGCGACTTCGCGACTTCATGACTTCGCGCGGTCGCGGATTCGGTGCGCGACGGCCGCCAGCCGCGCTTACGGGCGGTGGGTCATCTGCTCGATGAGTTCGCGCAGCGCGTCCTTGAGCAGTGCCGACTGGTCTTGTCCGAAGCGGGCCAGCAGGCTGGCTTCGTGGCGGCGGGCGCTGGCCAGCAGCGGCGCCACGTGCGCGACGCCCGCGTCGGTGAGCGAGACGAGCGATTGCCGGCGATCGGTGGCGCTCGCGCCACGCACGACGTCGCCCGCGGCTTCGAGCCGGTCGACGACCTTGGTGAGCGTCGGTTGCTTGGCCAGCACGATATCGGCCAGTTGATTGATGGTGCGCGCGCGTCCGTCGGAGAGCGTGGCGAGCACGCGCCACTCGAGCACGCCGAAGCCGGCGGCTGCCACTTCGCGATGGAATTCGTCGGAGACCAGCGTGCTCGCGCGCGCAAGCAGGTACGCCAGATAGTCGTCGACGAACGGCGCGCCGGCGGCGGACATGAGGCGACTCAGCCCAGCGACTGCGGCTTGTGGAAGCCGCCGGCATGGAAGATCAGCGGCATGCGCTCGGCCACCTCGGCATGCACGCCGCATCGCTCGACTTCGCCCACGAAAATGACGTGGTCACCTTCGTCGTAGCGGCTGCGGTTGTGGCATTCGAACCAGGCCAGCGCGCCGTCGAGCACCGGCGTGCCCGAGGCGGACAATGTATACGGCACGCCCGCGAACCGATCGCCCTTCATCGTGGCAAAGCGCTTGCAGATGTCGAGCTGATCAGCCGCCAGCACGTTCACGGCGTAATGCGAATTCTCGCGAAAGACCGGCATGCTGCCTGCTCGCGTGGCCAGACTCCACAGAATGAGGGGCGGCGTGAGCGAGACCGAATTGAACGAACTGGCGGTGATGCCGATGAGCGAGCCGTCGTCGGCGCGCGTGGTGATCACGGTGACCCCGGTGGCAAACTGACCGAGGGCATTGCGAAAGGCTGCGCTGTCGAAATCCGGCGCTGCGGCGCGTTTGGCGTTCACTGTCCCTGCACTCCCGTCCGGCAAATTTGATCGGGTTGATTTGTATGAATATTCATATACTATGGCACGAACAACAGATCGACAAGACGCGTGACGGCCGACAGTGCGCCACGGGGCGCAGCCCCTGGCGGGCGGGAGGGTCAAACGCTCAGGAGACGATATGCTGATCGAGCGAATCGAGCATAAGTGGATCGACGTATTTGCCGAGACCTTGCGGCGCTGCGACATACGACCCGGCGATGTGGTGGCGATTGTAGCCGAAACGCAATCCCGGCCTGTCAACGTGGAATTGGCGCAGCTTGCCGCCGAATCGCTTGGCGCAAGGCCCTTCCGGCTGGTCGTGCCCAGCCCGCGCGTGAGCGCACCTGTGCCGGTGCGCTCCACGGGCGCGAGCGACGCGCTCGGTCGGTTGGCACCGGTCGTCGCCGCGCTCAAGGCTGCGACGCTCGTCGTCGACTGCACGGTCGAAGGCCTGCTTCACGCCCCCGAATTGCCGGAGATTCTCGGCGGCGGCGCGCGCGTGCTGATGGTCTCCAACGAACATCCCGAAATCCTGGAGCGCTGCGCGACCGATCCGGCGCTCGAGCCGAAGGTGCGCGCGGCGATCAAGCGCTTGCGCGGCGCCGAGCAAATGCATGTGAGTTCCGGCGCGGGCACGGACCTTCGTATCGGCCTGCGCGACGCGCGTGTCGGCGGGGTGTGGGGCTGGTGCGCCAAGCCGGGACAGGTCGCCCACTGGCCCGGCGGCCTGGCCCTGGCGTTCCCCGCCGCGCACAGCGTGAACGGACAGCTCGTGCTGGCGCCCGGCGACATCAACCTCACGTTCAAGCAATATCTGCGCGACCGGATCGTCCTGAACATCGAGGACGACTACGTCGTGGCGATCGACGGCGAAGGCGTCGACGTCGACTTGATGCGCGATTACTTTGCCGCATGGGGCGATCGCGAAGCGTATGCGGTCTCGCATGTCGGTTTCGGCCTGAATCCGCGCGCGCGCTGGGACGCGCTCGCATGCTACGACAAACGCGATTGCAACGGCACCGAGCAGCGCGCGTTTGCCGGCAACTTCCTGTATTCCACCGGCGCCAACGAGGTAGCGGGCCGTCACACGCTGGGCCACTTCGACTTGCCACTGCGGCACTGCACGATTGCGCTCGACGGCGACGTCGTGGTGCGCGACGGGCGTTTGCAGGGCGAGTTCGCATCATGAGCCCGCACGTGCCTGCCTGCCGCGTGTCGGGTGCTGGTGCGCTGACGCTCGTGCTGCTGCACGGCATTGGCGGCAACCGCGATGTCTGGCCCGCGCAATTCGAGACCTTCGTCAGCGCGGGATACCGTGTCGTGGCATGGGATATGCCGGGCTACGGCGAGAGCGCGATGCCCGCCGCGCCGACGATGGCGTCGCTGGCGGACAGCCTTCGCGCGCTGCTCGACACGCTGGGGCCGTCGAGATTCGTGCTCGTGGGGCACAGCATGGGCGGGATGGTCGCACAGGAATTGATGGCGCGCGGCGAGCCCTTCACGCGAGACATTGCCGGGCTGGTGCTGTGCGGCACCTCGCCGGCGTTCGGCAAGCCGGACGGCGACTTCCAGCGTGAGTTCGTGCGCCAGCGCACGGCGCCGCTCGACGCCGGCAAGACCTTGCGCGAGATGGCGCAGTCGATCGTGCCCGGCATGCTTGGCGAGCCGGACGATGTCACGCGCGACGCTGCCCGCGCGCTCGCCGTCGATGCCATGGGCGCGCTCAGCCCCGAGGCGTATCGCACCGCGCTGCAGGCGTTGGTCGGCTTCGAGCAGCGCGCGGCGCTCGCGCGGCTCGCCGTGCCGGTGCTCCTCGTCGCGGGCGAACACGACACCAACGCGCCGCCGAAGGTGATGGCGCGCATGGCCGAGGCCATCACCGACGCC
The DNA here is from genome assembly GCF_000681415.1 of Pandoraea sp. E26. NCBI lineage: Bacteria > Pseudomonadati > Pseudomonadota > Betaproteobacteria > Burkholderiales > Burkholderiaceae > Pandoraea > Pandoraea sp. E26. The sequence continues at coordinate 46,347 of NZ_AYXJ01000026.1, read as the reverse complement.
CGGGCGCGCGTGCGCTACGTCTGTCTCGACGGCGCCGGACATCTGATGAATCTGACGCATGCGGCGGCATTCGACGCCGAAGTGCGCGCTTTCCTCGCAACACTCTAGAACCCTCCAGGAGACTACCGTGGCCTATCAGCCCCCTTCGATCGTCGGCGAGCATTACCCGCTCACGGACAAGCAGCGGCGCTTGCTGGCGCTGGCCGAGCAGGTGGGGCGCGAGTCGCTCGCGCCACGCGCCGCGCGCTGGGACCGCGAAGCGTCGTTCCCGTTCGAGAACTACGACGACATGCGCGCCGCCGGCTTGCTCAAGCTGTGCATTCCCGAAGCGGACGGCGGTCTGGGCGCCGACTTCGCCACGTACATGATGGTTTCCGCCGAGTTGGGCCGCCACTGCGGTGCGACGGCGCTCACCTTCAACATGCACACGTGCTCGATGATGTGGACGGGGATTCTCGCCGACGATCTCGACATGACGGCCGAGCAACGCGCCGAGCATGCGCGTTATCGCGAGCACCACTTCGCCCGGGTGATCCAGGACGGTGCGATTTACGCACAGCCGTTCTCCGAGGGCAGCGCCGCGGCGGCGGGCAAGGCACCGTTCGGCACCACGGCCACCAAGGTCGAGGGCGGCTGGAAGATCAATGGCCGCAAGATCTTCGCGTCGCTCTCGGGGGCCGCCAACTACTACGGCGTGCTGTGTACCGAAGACAAGCCCGAGCTGTCGATGAAGGACACGTTCTACATCGCGGTGCCGGGCGACGCGCCGGGCGTGACCGTCACAGGTGACTGGGATCCGCTGGGCATGCGCGGTACGGTCTCGCGCACGTTGCTTTTCAAGGACGTGTTCGTGCCCGACGAGCTGCAATTGATGCCGCGCGGCATCTACCATCAGGCCGCGAGCCGCTGGCCGCACATGTTCATGACGCTCTCGCCGACATACATGGGTATCGCCCAGGCGGCCTATGATTTCACCATCCAGTACCTGCGGGGCGAAGCGCCCGGCATGGGCGCGCCGGTCAAGCGCCGCATGTATCCGACCAAGCAGATCGCCGTCGCGCAAATGCACATCCTGCTCGAGCAAACGCGCGCGCTGTTCCTGCGTGCATTGCAGGACGGCCGCGCCGATCCGGGCAAGGAAGCGCGCCTGCGTGCCTATGCGGCGCAGTACACGATCATGGAGAATGCCAACGAGCTGTGCCGGCTGGCCATTCGCACCTGCGGCGGACAGTCGATGCTCAAGACGCTGCCGCTCGAGCGCATGTACCGCGATTCGCGCTGCGGCGCCCTGATGCTGCCCTGGACGGCCGAGCTGTGTCTCGATCGCATCGGCCGCGAAGCGCTCTACGAACCGGGCGAGCGCGACGAGTAAGTCTTGCGGGCGCGGCGGTGCCTACGCTTCCTTGCGCATCCCTGGGCATCCCTGGGCATCCCCGCGCATCCCGACAGGCACCGAAATCGCCGAAGATATGTCGTCGCCGTGACGATCTGCCGCGAGGGATCGTCGCGGGCGCTGCATCGTTTTCCTTGTTACGGAGCACAAGTTGACGCCTTTCGTAGAAGCGCTCGTCCGTCACGCCCGCGCCACGCCTGAACGGCTGGCGTTGCGCTGCGGCGTTGGCGAGGAAGCCTTGACCACCGATTACGCGGCGCTGTGGCGACGCATCGAGCGCGTCGGCGGCCATTTGCGCGAGACCTGGCGCATCGCGCCGGGCGACCGGGTCGCGTGTCTGGGGCTGAACGACGAGCTGCAACTGGCGCTGCTGTTCGCCTGCGCACGCGCCGGCGCGATCTTCCTGCCGCTGAACTTCCGTCTGGCGGTGCCCGAGCTGGCCGCCATCGCGCGCCATGCGGGCATACGCGTGTTGTGGTTCGACGCCATGCATCGCGAAGCGGCCCGCCAGATTCGCGATCGGCTGGAACAGGACGCCGTCATCGAACTTCCGCCCCCGGCGATCGCGCCGCTCGAAGGGCTCATTGCGGTGCCGTCGGCCAAGCCGGTCGACTACCCCGACGTTGCCCCCGACGCCCCCGTGTTGCTTGCCTACACGTCGGGGACGACTGGCGAGCCGAAGGGGGCGCTGCACACCCAGGCCGGTCTGCTGGCCAACGCGCGGGCGAGTTGGTGGGCGCACGAAATGACCCCTGGCGATCACGTGCTGTCCACGCTGCCGATGTTCCACGTGGGCGGACTGTGCATTCAGACGTTGCCCGCGCTGCTGTGCGGCGCGAGCGTAACGCTGCATCCTCGCTTCGATCCGGCGGCCTGGCTCGCGGACGTTCAGCGGTACCGTCCGACGCTTTCGTTGATGGTGCCGGCCACCATGCGCGCCGTGCAGTTGCATCCGGCGTGGGCGTCGACCGATCTGTCTTCGCTGCGCGGCGTGATGGCCGGCTCGAGTGTGATCCCGCTCTCGGCCATCGACGCCTTTCATGCACGCGGCATCCCGCTGGGCCAGGTGTATGGCGCCACGGAGACCGGCCCGGTGTCGATCGCGCTGCGCTTTGGCGAGGCGAAGGCGCACTCCGGCGCCGTGGGTCGCGCATGCCCGGGGGTGGACGTACGCCTGGCCGACGCCGCCGGGCACGATGTCGCGCCGGGCGAGGTGGGGGAGATCCTCGTGCGAGCGCCCAACGTGATGCGCGAATACTGGCGCGCGCCGAACCACCCGTCGTTCGGCGACGGATGGTTTCATTCGGGCGATCTGGCGCGTTTGCGCGACGACGGCTGCTTCGAGGTCGTGGGCCGCAGCAAGGACATGATCATCTCCGGCGGCGAGAACATCTATCCGGCGGAAATCGAGAATGCGCTCGTCGACTGCCCGGGCGTGCTCGAGGCGGCAGTCGTCGGCGTGCCGGACGAGCAGTGGGGGGAAGTGCCTGTGGCCGTGATCGTGCCCGCGGCAACCGGTGTCGCGCAGGACGGCCCCGAATCGCCCGGCGTCGTGGCCACGCCGCAGAGCGTGCTGGCGTTTCTCGGCACGCGCATCGCGCGCTTCAAGTTGCCGCGACGCGTGGTCATGATCGATACGCTGCCCAAGAGTGCCCTTGGGAAAGTGCAGAAACCGATTCTCATCGGGTGGCTATCCGACACCCCCGATTCGCAAAACACAACCCACGGTCGCTAATCAGAAGTTTTATTCAGTTTTCGCTTAAAAGCGCCGAACACCTTGTCGCAACAAGGGTTCGGCGCTTTTTGCTGGATAGCTTCCGCGATGCATAAGGGAAAATCCCTATGCGTAATCTCCCAATTTGTTACCATCCCATGAGAATCGTATTTTTGAGTTTGGGAATTGCATCGCAAGATAGCGCCCATGTCGTCATCGGCGGTCTAGTCCGCTGATTTTTTTGCTTTCTTCTGTTTTCAAGACGATGGACACCACCGAAGCGCATTCGGTCTCCGAACGCGTGCTGCAGGTCCTTGTGACCGTGGCGCGTCATGGACGACCGATCGCGGCACGCGAGATCGCCGCGCAAACGGGTTTGCCGCTCTCCACGGTTTACCGCCACCTCGTCCCGCTCAAGAAGTGGGGCCTGGTGCAGGAGCATGCCCACGAGGCGCTCTACGAACCGGGACCGGTCGGCGTGCAACTGGCATGGGGATTCGATCACAACTCGCATCTCGTCACGCAGGCACGCGAGGAGATCGAAGCCCTCGTGCAGCGCACCGGCGAGACCGTCGGTTTGCTCGTGGCGGCCAACGGGCAGGTCGTCTGCCTCGACATGCACGAGAGCGAGCAATCGCTGCGCTGTTCGTTCGCCAAGGGGCGTGCGCATCCGCTGGTGCATGGCGCATCGGCCAAGGCGCTGCTCTCGTTCCTCCCGCCGGCCACGCGCGACACCCTGATCGGTCGCCAGCTCGCGGGCCAGCCGGTGGCTCAGGAGCGTCTGGCGGCGCAGATCGAGGAGATCCGCAAGCAGCGCTATGCGGTGTCCGAGAGCGAAGTCGACTTCGGCGTCTGGGGCGTGTCGGCCCCGGTGTTCGCCGCCAAGGAACGTCTGGAAGGCACCATCACCCTGATGGCGCCCGCCGTGCGTGTGGCCCAGCGCCACGAAGAGCTGATCCGCCTCACGGTGGCCGCAGCCGAGCGTATTTCAAATCGATTGCAGTACTTTTAACCGGTTATCCGACCGAGACTACACGAAGGAGTACCAGATGAAATTGCGTCACATCCTCTTCACGATGGCGCTGGCCGTCACCTGCTCGAGCAAAGTTTTCGCCGCCGACGACGTGCTGCGCGTTGCCACCGACGCGACGTTCCCGCCGTTCGAATATGTGGAAAACGGCAAGCGCACCGGTTTCGACGTGGAAATGATCGAAGCGCTGGGCAAGGCCATGGGCAAGAAGGTCGAATGGACGGATATCGACTTCAAGGGCCTGATTCCGGCGGTGCTGTCCAAGCGCGTGGATGTGGCCGCTTCGGCGATCTACATCACGGATGAGCGTCTGAAGGTCGTGAACTTCACGCACCCGTACTACACCGGCGGCCTGGCCATCATGGTCAAGGCGGACAACAACACCATCAAGGAACCGGCCGATCTCGCCGGCAAGAAGGTGTCGGTGCAGGTGGGTACGAAGTCGGTGCAGTTCCTGAAGGAAAACTTCCCGAAGGTCGAGCGCGTGGAAGTCGAGAAGAACGACCAGATGTTCGAACTCGTGAAGATCGGCCGCGCCGACGCCGCCGTGACCGGCAAGCCGGCAGCGCTGCTTTACGCGAAGGCCAACCCGAGCGTCAAGGTGCTCGACAAGACGCTGACCGTGGAGCGTTATGGCTTTGCCGTGCGCAAGGGCGACACCGAACTGACCAACGACATGAACAAGGCGCTCGAGAAGGTTCGTGCCGACGGCACCTATGCCGAGCTGGTCAAGAAGTATTTCGGCGCCGCGAAGTAAGCGCGCCGCGTACGTAACATCTGGCGGGCGGGCCGCGACCTCCGACGTGAGGGCGGCGCCCGCCGAAGCAATATCGCAATAAGGCAGTAGAGCAACTGACGGAGTACGCATGGAACTCGATTTTTCGCCGGTGTGGGCCAACTGGCAGGACCTCGCGCGAGGTGCGCTCGTTACCGTCGAGGTAACGGCCTGCGCCCTCGCGCTGGGCTGCGTGTTGGGTTTGCTGGTCGGCATGGGCCGCCTGAACCCGGCGCATCGCATTCGCTACGGCATTTGTACCGCCTACGTCACGTTCATTCGTGGCACGCCGCTGCTGGTGCAGCTCTTCATCCTGTTCTTCGGTCTGCCTCAGTTCAACATTCTGCTGCCGGCGTTCATGTGCGGTGTATTGGGTCTGGGCATCTACAGCGGCGCCTATGTCTCGGAAATCGTGCGTGGCGCCATCCAGTCGATCGAGCGCGGCCAGATGGAAGCCGCCCGCTCGCTCGGCATGCCCTATGGCCTGGCCATGCGCTCGGTGATCCTGCCGCAGGCGATCGTGCGCATGATCCCGCCGCTGGGTAACGAATTCATTGCGCTGATCAAGAACTCCGCGCTCGTGTCGCTGCTCACGATTCACGACGTGATGCACGAAGGCCAGAAGATCATCAGCGTGTCGTACCGTTCGCTGGAAGTGTATCTGGCGATCGCCTTTGTTTATCTGATTCTGACCGGCACCACCACGCTGCTGCTGCAGCGCGCCGAGAAGTCCCTGCGTGCCGGAGGTGCCGTGCAATGAGCGATGTGAAGAAAGAATACGGCGGCCCGATCCTCAAGATCGAGGGTCTGGGCAAGGCCTACGGCAGCCATCAGGTGCTCAAGGGCATCGACTTCGAAGTCGACGCGCGTCAGGTGGTGGTTGTCATCGGCCCCAGCGGCTCGGGCAAAAGCACGTTCCTGCGCTGCTGCAACGGGCTGGAGACGGCCGAGGAGGGCACCATCGAGATCGTCGGTCAGAAGCTCGTCGATCACGGCAGGATGATGGGCGAGAACGCGCTCAACAAGCTGCGCACCGACGTCGGCATGGTGTTCCAGTCGTTCAACCTGTTCCCGCACCTGACGGTGCTCGACAACGTCACGCTCGCCCCGAAGAAGCTGCGCGGCATGAAGAGCGCGGATGCCGAGAAGCTTGCCCGCGAACTGCTCGCCAAGGTCGGGCTGGCCGCCAAGGCCGACGTGTTCCCGGGCACGCTCTCGGGCGGGCAGAAGCAGCGCGTGGCGATCGCCCGTGCGCTCGCGATGCAACCGCAGGTCATGCTGTTCGACGAGCCGACTTCGGCACTCGACCCGGAGCTCGTGGGCGAGGTGCTGCAGGTAATGAAGGCGCTCGCGAACGACGGCATGACGATGCTCGTCGTGACGCACGAAATGGGCTTCGCCCGCGAAGTGGCCGACGTGGTTGTCGTCATGGATCAGGGCCGCATCATCGAAGCCGGTGCCCCCGACCAGATCTTCACCGCGCCGCGCGAGGCGCGTACGCGGGAATTCCTGCAGGCAGTCATCGCACGGTAAGGCAGGCAAACGTATGACAATCGATCGAGCGGTCTGGCAAGGCCGCGTGGATACCGGCGAGACCGGCCACACTCTCCGTCTGCACCAGGTGCTGCGCGACTACGACGCGGCGCAGGTGGCCGGCGGTGCCGTCGTGCTGGGCTTTTGCAGTGATGAGGGTGTGCGCCGCAATCATGGACGTCAGGGCGCCGTGGCCGGCCCCGACATGTTGCGTCGCGCGCTCGCGAGCCTGCCCGTGCAGGGCACGCCCGCCGTGTTCGAAGGTGGCAACATCGTCTGTGCGGACGATCGGCTCGAAGCGGCGCAAGCCGCGCTCGGCCATCGGGTGGCCGAAGTGCTCGCCGCAGGCGCGCGCCCGGTGGTGCTGGGCGGTGGGCATGAGATCGCCTACGGTACGTTCCTCGGGGTGGCCGAGCATTATGGCGATCGCCTGCGCGACGAACCCATCCTGATCCTCAACTTCGATGCGCACTTCGATCTGCGTGCACAGCCGACGGCGAGTTCCGGCACGCCGTTCTGGCAGATCTCGCAGTTGCTCGCGGGGCGTCAGGCGCCGTTCCACTACGCGTGCCTCGGCGTGAGCCGCTACAGCAACACCGACGCGCTGTTCGAGCGGGCGAACGCATTGAATGTCGATTACTGGCTCGACGAGACGATGCTTGCGCATCGGCTGCCGCAGATGTGCGAAGCGCTCGAGAAGAAGCTCGCGCAGGTCCGGCACGTGTACCTGACCATCGACATGGACGTGCTGCCGGGCGAAAAGGCGCCGGGCGTGTCGGCACCCGCGGCCCACGGCGTTGCGCTGGAGGTCGTGGAGGCGCTCATCGGCGTGGTGCGCCGCTCGGGCAAGCTGCGCGTGGCGGACATTGCCGAGTACAACCCGACGTACGATCGGGACGGCCTGACCGCGCGCGTCGGCGCGCGCTTGTTGCATCCGCTGATCACGCAGGCAGTCGCTTGAGCCGCATGAACGGTATGAATGGCATGAACGGCCTATAACGTTATTTGCGCCGTTCGCCGACGTTCTGCGCGACAATAAGGCGGGCCGATCGAACCTTCGATCGCCCGCCTTATTCGTTTGGTGCGCCGCCGCACGAACGCAGTCGACAAGCGAGGTCAAGATGACAGTGCAGACGAACTCCCCGCGTGATACCCGTACCGAAGTCGCCACGCTCGCCGGTGGCTGTTTCTGGTGCCTCGAGGCCTGCTACCAGCAGCTCGACGGCGTGACGTCCGTGGTTTCGGGCTACGAGGGCGGCAAGGTCGACAATCCGACCTACGAGCAGGTTTGCGAAGGCGAAACCGGCCATGCCGAAGTGGTGCAGCTCACCTACGATCCCGACGTCGTCAGCTTCGAGGAACTGCTCGTCGTGTTCTTCCAGATTCACGATCCGACGACCCTCAATCGCCAGGGCAACGACATCGGCACGCAGTATCGGTCCGCCATCTTCTATCACGACGAGGCCCAGAAAACGGCAGCCGAACACCTCATCGCCGAGCTGATGGCGGAAATGACGTATCCGCACCCCATCGTCACGCAGGTCGTGCCGGCGCAGACGTTCTGGCCTGCGGAGGCCTACCACCAGAACTACTTCCGCCAGCATCCCGACCAGGGCTACTGCGCCTATGTGGTCGCGCCGAAGCTCAAGAAATTCCGCGAGAAATTCGCTCGCCGTCTCAAGCCGGCGGCCTGAGGCCACGCCACGGTGGCCGGCGCGGCGCGCGCCGGCTCACAGGAGCGTGCAGGGGCCCGTCTGCATGGGGTCGATGGCCGCATCGAGCCTGCCCGGTCGAACCGCACGCCTCGCGCGTTGCGGTTCGCCACGCGCACCGCAGCGCACCAACTGCGCGGTGAAGTCGGACAGCGTGGTGTCGTCCACGTCCGTCAGCGAGAGTCCGATCGGCGGCAGCGCGGTGTGTCCTTCCATCCCGGCGGCACGGTAGTGGAAGGCGAGCACGGGGGCGTGGTCGCGTCGAATGCGCGCCGCGCAGGGGTTGCCCTCGTGCAGGAAGGCCAGTTCACTCTGCCCGGCGAACAGAAGCTCGGCGTCGCCCGGTGCATCGAGGTCGGGGAACGCGAAGCGGCCAATGGCCACGCTGCGTAAGCCCATGTCGTGACAAAGCGCCCTGAAACCGCCTGGCCGGAATTCGGGTTCGTCGCGCAGCAACGATGCCAGTCCGAGCGTCCTGAGATACCCATCCACATCGAGTTCCGCCGCGTTCGGGTGGAGCGCAAGAATGTCGCGCAGCATGGCGCGCAGTTCGGCGTTGCTCGCCCGATCCTCGGCGGCACATGCGCCAACAGGGGTGACGAGCGTAGCGAGCGCGCGCTCGAAATAGTCGCTCACCGGCACCGCCTGACATCGATAAACCGTCTTCCGGAATCGATCGAGCGGCGTCGGTGCGGTGCTTGGAGCGGTGGTTGCCGCGGTCGTCGATGGGGGCGTCGATGGGAGCGTCGGCGCGACGGTTGCTTCCGGCGTCAATGACGGCGCCGACGAGAGTATCGGTATCGATGTCGCCATGGGTATCGTTGGCGTTGGGGTCATGCCCGGCGACGTGGATGTCGTTCGCCGCGGTGAGATGGTGGTTGGCACGCGCGATGGCGATGGCATTGCGTGGACTCGATTTTCGATGCGCCGCAGGTCGACGAGGACCTCGGGAGGGGCAGTGCCGGCATCGGCGTCGTACGCCATCGCGCCGGCGCGCGACATGGGAATGGCCAAAGCGAGAAACGGCATGTTGCATACCTCGCGGGAGTCATGGGTGGATCGGAAGCCAGTGACGAAGCCCTTCGGCGCGGACGGAAAGTGCCCCGACCTGAAGGTGTCCCGTGAGTCAGGGCGGGACAATACGGCATCGGACGACACGCGACGGGGGCACTACAGGGCACGGCAAGGCACGACGGGACACGACGGGACACGACAGGACACGACAGGACCAGGACACGACGGATGACTACGGAGCCACCGTCGATCATCGCGAACTGGGCTGCGCCCTGGTCAGTCGATGACGCGAACAGGAGATCCTGCCGTCGCGGCAAATAGCACCAGACAAGGTTGATCCGCGTCCTGGGCATGGCCGCGCGCCGCGCCGGGACTGTCGAAGTAGAACGCATCGTCGGCGTTCGGCACGCGCGTCGTGACGATCTCGAAGCGGTGAGGGTCGAAGCGGATATCGAGGAATGTCCGGCTCTCGTGGAACCAGACCACGTAGCCCGAATAAGGCAACGCTTGGGGTAGGTCGGGTCGTGGGGTCGCGGCGGCGTGCAGCGGTGCGCAGGCCGGCGCGGGATTGCGATGGCCCTCGCGCTCCTGGCGATGTTTCATGGGTGGATCTCCTGAGAAGTGACGGCGACGCTTTCCGGAGCGTCGAGCGATGGTGAGGCCGTTGCTGGCGCGCGGTTTTCGGGAATGGGCCCCCGCCTGCCGATTCCCGGGACGCACTTCGATGATGCCCGGCCCATGCGGCGGCGGGCGCGTGCCGTATCCGAAAACGGTATCGGACGATGCCTCGTTGCAGCGACGACGAGCGCAGCGGCACTCGCCTGAATCTGCCTTGGCGTGGCGTTGAATTTTCGTCATGCCGGTCCGTGTTTCGTCCTGCCGGTCCGAAGACGTCGCCCGTGCACCCGGCCAGGTGCGCCTTCCGACGCGCTCGAGGGAGCGGGGAAGGGAGATGGAGAGGGACCGGCGGAGGGCGGCGTCCCGTGTCAGCCGATGCCCCCGGGACCATTCATATGTTCATTATTTTTCGCATAGAATGACGGCTTCCCTCCATGAAGTCTTCAGGTAGTTCCCCGTGCGCCCCCTGCCTTTTCGCGACGCGCTGATGGCCATGATCGGCATCGCGCTCGTCAACATGCTCGTCGCTCTCGACCAGACCGTCGTCAGCACCGCGCTGCCGTCCATCGTCGCCGAGCTCAAGGGGTTCGAGTACTACGCCTGGATCGCGAGCATCTATCTGCTCGCTTCCGTGGTCACGGTGCCCGTGTTCGGCCGCCTCGGCGACTATTTCGGCCGGCGCCGCTTCGTGATCGCGTCCGTGCTCACGTTCACCTTCGCTTCGCTGCTGTGCGGACTGGCACCGAACATGCCGTTCCTCGTTTTCGCGCGGGGCCTGCAAGGCGTGGGCGGCGGCATGATGGTGGGGACCGCCTTCGCGTCGGTGCCCGACCTCTTTCCCGACGCCCGCTCCCGCGTGCGATGGCAGGTCGTGATCACCACCGCCTACGGTATCGGCACGGCGGCGGGACCGTCATTGGGCGGCCTGCTCTCGGAGCATTTCGGCTGGCGCTCGACGTTTTTCGTGAACCTCCCGGTCGGTCTGGCGGCGCTCTACTTCGTGTGGCGCTACCTGCCGAAATTCCCGCCGGCACATCAGGGGGACGTGCGCGTCGACTGGCGTGGCGCCCTGTGGATCGGCGTCGTGCTGGGCGGCTTTCAGGTGTTCATCGAGAACGTGCCCGCGCATGGGGCGTCGCTCGGCAACGGGTTGCTGATCGCGGCGGTCGTGGCTGGCTTCTGGATGCTGCTACGTACCGAGCGTCGCGCCACGCACCCGATCGTTCCGCTCGACATGTTCCGGCATCCGCAGCTCGTGGTGCTCTTCACGCTCTCTGTGCTGATTGGCTTCGTCATGTACTCGCTGATCTTCTTCGCGCCGTTGCTGTTGCAGGGGGGCTTCGGCCTGAGCCCGCAGGCGGCCGGGCTGATCGCCACGCCGATCGCCGCCTGCATCGCACTGGGCAGCTTCATCAATACGCCGATCGTGGTGCGTCTGTCGCGGCCCACGAACATGCTGATTCTCGGTTTTTGCCTGCTGGCGGTGCCCTCGGCGGGCGTGGGGCTGGCACACCGGGATACGTCGCACGGCCTGCTGGCGCTGGCCATGGCGTGCGCGGGCATCGGCATCGGCTTCATTCTCAACAACATGAACGTGTTCGGTCAGGAGATTGCCGGGCGCGAGCGCTTCGGCATCACCACCGCGCTGTTGCAGTCGACCCGCATGGTGGGCGGCATGCTCGGCACAACGATCGTCGGCACGCTGGTCAATCACTGGTATGCCAGCGGCGTTGCGGGCGCCGTCTCTGCCTACGACGGCACGCCTGCCGCGCACGCCGTCGCGCGGGCGCTGGACCCGCGCATCCTGATCGACCCCGCGCTGCGCGGGGATTTGCTGATGGATCTGCGGGCCATGGGCATCGACGGTCTGCCGCTGGTCGAAACCGCCCGGCAAACGCTCGTGAACGCCGTTCACGCCGGCGTGCTGCTCACCGGCATTGCCGCCGTCGTGGCGGCGCTGCTCGTGCGCCGGATCCGGCAGATCCAGTTCCCGAAGCGGCGCGAGCGCCCGGCCATGGCGTCGCCGGAATAGGCGGGAATCCGGCAGTCCGGTCCCGACCTCGTTTACAATGCGCGGTGTTTGCCGGGTGAGCCGGCATCACCGAATTTTGTGAATGAGGTTTCCATGATCATCAAGCCACGCGTGCGCGGCTTCATCTGCGTCACCACCCATCCCGTCGGCTGCGAGGCCAACGTCAAGCAACAGATCGAGTACGTGAAGGCCCAGGGCCCGATCGCCGGTGGCCCGAAGAAGGTGCTCGTGATCGGCGCATCGACCGGTTACGGCCTCGCCGCGCGCATTACAGCCGCCTTCGGTAGCGATGCCGCCACCCTCGGCGTGTTCTTCGAGCGCGCGGGCAGCGAAACGAAGCCGGGCACGCCGGGCTGGTACAACACCGCCGCCTTCGACAAGTTCGCCACCGAGAAGGGCCTGTACGCCAAGAGCATCAACGGCGATGCGTTCTCCAGGGAAATCAAGGCCAAGACCATCGAGACCATCAAGCAGGACCTCGGTCAGGTCGATCTCGTCGTCTACAGCCTGGCCGCACCGCGCCGGACCCACCCGGAAACCGGACAGGTGTTCAACTCGGTGCTCAAGCCGGTGGGCCAGTCGGTCACGCTGCGCGGCATCGACACTGACAAGGAAGTCGTGAAGGAATCGGTGTTCGAGCCTGCCACGCAGGAGGAAATCGAGAACACGGTGGCCGTGATGGGGGGCGAAGACTGGCAAATGTGGATCGACGCGCTCTCCGAAGCGGGCGTGCTCGCCCCTGGCGCCAAGACCACGGCCTTCACGTATCTCGGCGAGAAGATCACGCACGACATCTACTGGAACGGCTCGATCGGTGCCGCCAAGAAGGACCTGGACGAAAAGGTGCTGAACATTCGCGCCAAGCTTGCCGCGAATGGCGGCGATGCCCGCGTGGCCGTACTCAAGGCGCTCGTGACGCAAGCCAGCTCGGCGATCCCGATGATGCCGCTGTACCTCTCGCTGCTGTTCAAGGTGATGAAGGCCAACGGCACGCACGAAGGGTGCATCGAGCAGATCTACGGTCTGTACAAGGACAGCCTGTACGGCGCCACGCCGCATCTCGATGAAGAGGGGCGCGTGCGTACCGACCAGAAGGAATTGTCGCCGCAGGTGCAGGGCGAAGTCTCGGCGCTTTGGGGCAAGGTCACGGACGAGAACCTGTACGAACTGACCGATTTCGCCGGCTACAAGCACGAGTTCCTGCGCCTGTTCGGCTTCGAGGTCGATGGCGTGGACTACGATGCCGACGTGAACCCCGACGTGCCGATCCCGCATCTCGTGGCGTAACGCCTAGCGCCGTAACGCGCGTAACGCGCGTACCGCCGTAAAGGCGCAACGAACGCGGCAGTGCGGCGGTACCGCGCGATTCGCGGTTCGGTTTGCGCCGCATCGTGACAATGGCCCGGGTCCGGCGATTCGCCGGCTCGGGCCATTGCCGTTTGGGTCGCAGGGCCCGGCGTTATGTCCGCCGATGCACTTGTGTCGGGCGTCAGCCGCCGCGGGTCAACTCGACGATGCGCTCGGCCAGCGCGCCGCACGACAGCGGCGACGACCCCTCGGCCTTGTTGTTGACGATCACATAGACGGGATGCCCGGCGAGCGCGTAATGCGTGGCCAGCGAGGCGAGCACGTCGCGCGTGAGTGGGTCGGGATCGACGATCCTGTCGAACGGGGCGTACTTGGCCTTGGCCTGCTCGTAGCGGTGTGCGCTGTTCAGATTCCATCGCACGACCAGCGGTCCGGCGCCGGCTTCGTCGAGCATCGCCAACGCCGCGGCCTGCCGCTCGACATGCGGCATGCGCGCGTGCAGTCCGATGCAATAGCGCACGCCCATCTGCCCGAGCGCCCGCATGAGACGTGGAGTGAGCAATGCGCCGTCGCGAATCTCCAGCGCGTAGCACGGCCCCGGGAGCGGATTGCCGTGCGCCGCCGCGATCGGCCCGGACGGCAGCGGCGGCAACGCGGCGAAAAACGCCTCGATGCGCTGGATCAGACCCGGCACGTCGCGCAGCAGCTCGTTCGGAAGCGGCGACACTTGAAAGACCAGCACGCCGGCTTTGGGTCCCAGGCCGGCCAGACACGGTGCCACGAACTGCTCGGTCGCGATGCGCGCGTCGAGAAAGCAGGGGTTGGCGCGCAGCCCTTCGCCCTTCTCGCCGCGCACGAGTGCGTCGGTGACCACGCTCGGCGCCTTGACGAGAAAGCGGAAGTCGTCCGGCACCTGCTGCGCATACTTCTGGTATTCGACGATCGACATCGGCTTATAGAACGACCGGTCGATTCCCACGCAACGCAGCACGGGATGACGCGCATAGGCGCTCAACCCCTGCCGGGAGAGCTTGGTGTCACTGTAATCGTCGTCCCACACGATGCCCCGCCACCCGGGAAACGACCATGACGAAGTGCCCAGGCGGATATTGGCGGGCAACTGCGCGCCCAGCGAGCGCATGGCGGACGTGACCTCGGCCGCGCCGACGTCGCCGCGGCGCGCTGCGGGCGTACGTCGCGCGGTGCCGTCGGCGGCCTGCGTCGGGGCGGTGGAGCAAGCGGCGGAAGGGGTGGGAGGGGCGGAGCCATCGATCTGCCCGGCACGCCTGCCTGGCGCGGGATCGTCAGGCGGGGCGCCAAACAGATCGAACTGACTCATTGATTCGCGTACATGTACCGGCGCGACCAGGGCAGACGCGTGGCCGATTGCCCCGCCTTGCGGCACACGACCTGGTAGATCGACACGTGGTCGTGTTCGAATGCGTACGCGCAACCTGCCAGATAGACGCGCCACACGCGGAAGCGCTCCTCGCCGGCGAGCTCGCGCAGGCGCGGCGCATGGGCCTCGAAGCGCTCGGACCAGCGTGTGAGCGTGCGCGCGTAATGACGACGCAGGCTCTCGACGTCGCTCGCCTCGAGCCCGCCGCGCTGCATCGCTTCGAGCGCAAGGCTGATGTGAGGCAATTCGCCGTTCGGGAAAACGTACTTGTCGATGAATTCGCCGCCGCCCATGGCCGTCTCGCCACTGTCCGGGTCGGTCGAGGTGATGCCGTGGTTCATGGCCACGCCGTCGTCCTTGAGCAGCGATGCCATTTTCCCGAAGTAGTCCTTCAGGTTCTTGCGCCCAACGTGCTCGAACATGCCCACGCTCGTGATGCGGTCGAACTGACCTTCCACGTCGCGATAGTCCTGAATGCGGATCTCGATCTGATTCTCGAGACCGAGCTTCTTCACGCGCTCGGTGGCCAGATCGAACTGATTCTGCGAAAGCGTCACACCTAGGCACTTCGCACCGAACTTCTGCGCCGCGCGAATCACCAGCGCACCCCACCCACAGCCGATGTCGAGCAGTGTCTGCCCCGGCTGCAACTGGATCTTGGTGAGGATGTGATCGATCTTCTTTTCCTGCGCGGTGTCGAGGTCTTCGTCGCCATGCTCGAAGTAGGCACACGAATACACCATGTTCTTGTCCAGCCACAGCTGATAGAACTCGTTCGACACGTCGTAGTGAAACTCGATCGAGCGTTTGTCGGACTTCTTGCTGTGATTGAAATGACGAACGGCGCGCTCGAGCGGACCGATGGTCGTGAGGCTGCTGCCGGCCAGGGCGTAACTCATGTCGATGACGTCGGCCAGCTTGCCCTCCACGTCGATCTCGCCCTTCACATACGCTTCTCCGAGATTGTCGAGGCTGGGGCTCAGCAAACGCGTCATGGCCGCCGGGCCGTTGATGCGCAGCGTGACGCTCGGGTTGTCGAAGGCGCCGAAATCATAATGCTGGCCATTCCAGAGCGCGAGGCGGATCGGCAGATTCGAGGATGTCTTGACGCCGCTGACCCAGTTTTCGAGTTTTTTCTCCCACAACATGGATGTGCTCCAAGTGTCACCAAAAAAACCTTCATCCGTACCGCACGGCACGGTGACGTCTCCTCGTCAAACGGGCGGGCAGGCGTACCGCGTCGGCGTCGCCGACACAACGATTACGGAGACAGGCGCGCTACGCGCCACGTTCCATCGGCAAGCCGGAAATACTTGATTCGATCGTGCAGGCGCGATTCGCGGCCTTGCCAGAATTCGATGCTCTCCGGCACGAGCCGGTAGCCGCCCCAGTGCGGCGGGCGCGGCGGGGCGTCGCCGAACTGGCGCCGGAAATCCGCTTCGCGCTGCTCGATGATGCTGCGATCGGCCACTTCGGCGCTCTGCACCGAGGCCCAGGCGCCCAACCGCGAGCCCACGGGGCGCGAGTGGTAATAGGCGTCGCTTTCCGCTTCGCTCACCTTGTCGACGCGGCCCTCGATGCGCACCTGGCGCTCGAGTTCGATCCAGTGAAACAGCAGACAACCGTATGGCGTGGCCGCCAGTTCCTGACCCTTACGCGACTCGTAATTGGTGAAGAAGGTGAAACCTTGCTCATCGGCACCCTTGATGAGCACGATGCGGGCGTCAGGCTTGCCGTCGGGCGTCACGGTGGCGAGTGTCATGGCGTTCGGTTCGGCCAGCTGGGCCGCGAGCGCCTGCTCGAACCAGCGTCGAAACTGATCGAACGGGCTGGGCGCCACGTCGGTCTCCGAAAGGGAGCCGAGGGCATAGTTTTTGCGCAGGTCCGCGAGAGAAAGCGTCTGGGTCACGACGATCGTTGTCGGTCTGTAGCGGTTGGGGGTTGCGAGACAGTATAGCGAAGAGTCAGCCAATGTGCGCACGTGGTGATTTGCCGCATCGCGCCGCGGACGGTTCCCCGAAAGCCAGACAGGGCGGGGATCTCACGCCATGTGCTTGATATTTAAGGAATGAAATATTTTTTGCCGCGTTGCCGTCGGGGCCTTCGTCGGCGGGCGGCGCGGCGTCGCCAAATCCCTCAGGCCGACAGGGGCATTGCCATCGATTCGCCGCCGCTGCAACGGGCGGCGGCCGGGGCGCGGGAAATGCCCGGGTTGCCCGCCGACCCGCCTGACCGGAGCGGCCACCGCGGTCACCGCGAAACCGAGGGCCGCGTGGGCATCATGGAGCCTCTCGATTCGCGCCGAAGGCGGGGGCGGACGGCGCGGGCTTGCCGGACGTCCTGCCCGGCGCCCGGGCGGTGCCGTTGGCGTCGGGCACCGGCTTGACCCTGGCCGGATTGCGGCTCGGCGGGCGCTGCAGGTGCGCGAGCAGTTCGCCGCAAGGACTGTCCTTGCCGGGGCCGAGCTCAAGCAGCGGGATGAGCGCGGTGTACGGGGCGATCACTCCCAGGGCGATGGCGCCGCCGGCGCGTGCCACCAGCGTTGGCACGTTCACGCCCACGTCGGGGTGCTTGAAGGTACCGCGCACGTAGAGGGGCGAGCGCAAGGTCAGCAAGCCGAAGTGCTTGGGTTCCGGACGGATCGTCAGATTGAAGTGCTCGCGCTTGAGATCGACCTGGCCCGTCACGCCGATGCTCGTGTCGTCGGTGTCGATCACGAACGTTCGCGCGTCCATCACACCGTCCTTCACGGCGAAGTCGGCCGCGGCGCAACGCATCTCGATCTGCTTGTCGCCGAAGAGCTTGGTGAGCACGATGTTGCCGACGTTCAGTCCCAGGTATTCGAGCATCAGCTTGCTGACCGAGCCGCGGTCGATCAGCGTCTTGATCTCGCCGTTCGACGACCCGGCCAGCGCCGCGATCGAGTTGCCCGTCGCGGTGAGCGCCGCGTCGCCGTTGACTTCGCCCACGCTCGTTTTCATCAGGTCGACGTCGGGAAGCAACTGCTTCATCTTCAGATGGCGCAGCGACACCTGCGAATCGACCTTCATCGGTTCGGTCTGGCCATCGAGCACGAGGTTGGACGTGATGCGCCCACCCGCGACACCGAACTCCAGCGGCTTGAGCGAGAGCACGCCGTCGTCGAGCACCAGGTGGGTGACGAGGTTGTCGATCGGCAGGCTCTTGTCCTTGATGATCTTGCGGCCGGTGAACTGTACGTCGGCGTCGATGGTGCGCCAGCGATCGGTCTTGAACGGGTCGACCGGCAGCACCTTGTCGGACGGCGGCGCCTTCGTCTTTGCGCTCAGGTCGCTGCCGCCCGACGGGTTCTTGCCGCCCACGACCGGGCCGAGGTCGACCAGTCGCAATTGATTCGACACCACTGCGCCCTGCAGCAGGTTGCGCGGCTGACGCTGACGGAAGACCAGCGTGCCCGACAGGTCGCTCTGGCCGACCTTGCCCTGGAAGCGCTCGTAGCGCCATACGCCCGCCGTGTGAAACAGATGGCCGTTCGTCTCGTAGGCCGGCGTCTCCGGCAGCAGCACTCCGGTAATCGGATAGAGGTCGGCCATGGTCGGGCCGGCAAGGCGCAGATGCATGTCAAGCGCGGAGAGGGTAGCCGGGTTGGTAAACGTGCCCTTTGCCGCGATCTGCGTGCGGCCGATGCGCACGCTCGCGTCGAGCGGATAGGGTTCGCCGGTGTCTTCGAGCGAGAGCACGTCGCCGCCACGCGCCTTGCCCGTCACGGCGACCTTGCGGAACGTGCCCTTGAGCGTGACGCCGATGCCGTAAGGTGCCTGGCCGTCGATGGTGGCGATGTTGGCGCTCACGTCCAGTTGTTGCGGCACGATGTTGGCGCGCACCACACCGTCTTCCAGAATCAGCCGGCCAATGCGCAGCTTCCATGGCGAAGGCTCGCCGTTGCCCTTGGCGAATGTCCAGTTGTTGCGCCCGTCGGCCTGCTCCTCGATGAGTACTTTCGGCGCGGAGAGCGCGACTTCCGGCAGCACCACGTGCTTGTCGAGCAGTGGCAGCCATTCGAGCGAGAAAGTGAGCCGGCCGAGCGTGATCATGTACGGCGCCTGGCTCCACGCAACATTGCCTAACACGATATCATTCGCGATCAGGCGAGGCCGCGGCAGCCAGCGCCCCAGTCCCGGGGCCTGCGCGTTCGGCGCCAGCCAGTGCAGCGAGAGGTCGCCCCGGATTTCAAACGGGCGTCCGGTCGCGGTGCTCACTTCCCGGTTGATGAAGGGCCGGGCGTAGTTCCAGTCAAACCACGTGATGAACGCCGCGAATGCCAGCACGGTGGCGACTATCGTGATCGCCAGCCATTTCAAGGACGTTACCCATCGCATCATGAACAGTACCCCGTCGATCGTTGTTGCTCCGGTGCCCGCCACGCCATCGGAGGTGGATTTTGACGCGAATCGCCGCTTCGGCGGGATTGCGCGCTTGTACGGTGACGACGGTCTCGAGCGTTTGCGCGAAGCGCACGTGGCCGTCATCGGCATCGGCGGCGTCGGCTCGTGGGTGGCGGAGGCGTTGGCGCGAAGCGCCGTGGGCCGGCTCACCCTCATCGATCTCGACAACGTCGCCGAAAGCAATACCAATCGTCAGGTGCACGCACTCGATGGCAACTTCGGCAAACCGAAAGTCGCCGCGATGGCCGAGCGGGTCATGGCCATCAATCCTGCCTGCCAGCTTACGCTTGTCGAAGACTTCGTGGAGCTCGAGAATCTCGACGCCATGTTGGGCGTTGGATTCGACTGGGTGGTCGATGCCATTGACAGCGTTCGCGTGAAGACTGCGCTGATCGCATGGTGCGTGGCGCATGCGCAGCGCCTGATCACCATCGGCGGGGCTGGCGGTCAGATAGATCCGACACGCATCCGCATCGACGATCTCACTCGCACGATCCAGGATCCATTGCTGGCAAAAGTGCGTGCGCAATTGCGCAAGCAACATGGGTTTGTCCGTGGCCCGAAAGCCAAGTTCAATGTGCCCGCCGTGTACTCCGATGAACCGCTTCGCTATCCCGAGGCCGTGTGCGCGCCGGGCGAAACGCCCGACGACGCCGCGGGTCCGCAGGGACTGAATTGCGCGGGTTTCGGCTCGAGCATGTGTGTGACAGCGACATTCGGCATGGCCGCCGCCGCGCACGTTCTCAAGGGCGTTACCCGGGTGCGCGCCTGACGGCAAAATTTTCCCAAGCCGTGTGCGTCGTGTCTGTAACTAAAGGTTACGGATGAAGGGGGGACGAGCAGGGGGGCATCGCGACCGACGTTGTCGCGGCTGTCGCGGCTGTCGCAAGAGACAAAAGAAAAACGGCCGGATCGGTCCATCGACGTCCGGCCGTGGTTCATGAGGTGCGATGTCCGGTGACGTGCCGCTCGCGCCGCTTTCACCGTTTCGTTATGCATGACGAAGCCATCGGACCTCGCACGATGATCAGCGAAGTTCGCGGCGCAGGACCTTGCCCACCGGTGTCTTCGGCAGTTCGGTGCGGAATTCGATCACGTGCGGCACCTTGTAGTTCGTCAGGTGCTGCCGGCAAAAGTCGATCACGATCTTCTCGCTCAGGTCCTGCGACTTCTTGACGATCACCGCCTTGACGGCTTCGCCCGTGCGCTCGCTCGGCACGCCCACGACCGCCGACTCCAGCACGCCCGGACACATCGCGAGCACGGCTTCCACTTCGTTGGGATACACGTTGAAGCCCGACACGATGATCATGTCCTTCTTCCGGTCGGTGATGCGCACATAGCCCAGCTCGTCCATCGTACCGATGTCGCCGGTGCGCAGCCAGCCGTCGGGCGTGATCGTCTTCGCTGTCTCGTCGGGGCGGTGCCAATAGCCTTTCATCACCTGCGGCCCACGCACGCAGATTTCACCTTCCTGGCCGTAGCCGAGCGCTTCGTTGGCATCGTTGCGGATGCTCACTTCAGTCGACGAGATCGGCAGGCCGATCGAGCCGTTGAACTCGCTGCCCATCGGATTGATACAGACGGCGGGCGACGTCTCGGTCAGGCCGTACGCCTCGATCAGCGGATGCCCGGTGGTCTTTTGCCAGCGTTCGGCGACCGCGCGTTGTACGGCGGCGCCGCCGCCCAGCGCGCACTTGAGCGAGCTGAAGTCGAGCTGATCGAAGCCGGGGGTGTTGAGCAGGCCGTTGAAGAGCGTGTTCACGCCGGTCACGAACGTGAACTTCCACTTGCCGAGCTCCTTGACGAAGCCGGGCATGTCGCGCGGGTTGGTGATCAGCAGGTTGAGCGCGCCCAGTTGCAGAAACACCAGGCAGTTCGCTGTGAGGCAGAAGATGTGATACAGGGGCAGGGCGGTGACGATGATCTCCTCGCCTTCCTCCAGACCGGAGCCGATCCAGGCGCGCGCCTGCAGCATGTTGGCGATCATGTTGCGGTGCGTGAGCATGGCGCCCTTGGCCACGCCGGTCGTGCCGCCGGTGTATTGCAGGAAGGCGATGTCGTCGTGACCCAGTTGGGCCTCGTCGTGCTTCGCGCGAGCGCCTCGCGCCAGGGCGGTGCGGAACGGCACCGCGTGCGCGATGTTCCACTCCGGCACCATCTTCTTCACGTGGCGCACGACGTAGTTCACGATCCAGCGTTTCGGGGCGGGCACCAGGTCGCCGATGGCGGTGGTGATCACATGCTTGACCGGCGTATTCGGGAGCGCTTTTTGCAGCGTGGCGGCGAAGTTTTCGATGACGACGATGGCGCCGCAGCCCGCGTCCTTGAGTTGGTGCTCGAGCTCGCCCGCCGTGTAAAGCGGGTTCACGTTCACCACGACCATGCCGGCACGGAGAATGCCGAAGACCGCCACCGGGTACTGGAGCAGGTTAGGCGACATGATGGCCACGCGCGAGCCGCGTTCGAGCCCGGGCAGGCTTTGCAGGTAGGCGGCAAAGTCACGCGACTTGCGCTCGAGTTCGGCAAACGTCATCGTCACCCCAAGGTTGGTGAACGACGGACGATTCGCAAACTTGCGGCAGCTTTGCAGGAACAGATCGTTCAGCGAACGGTACTGGTTGACGTCGATCTCGGCCGGCACGCCGGGCGGGTAGCTCTTGAGCCAGACTTTTTCCATGAGCGCCTCCTTGAATTTGGTTTTTATCGCATCGTCGTCGCCGGGGGAAGAGCCTGGGCGCGCGGTGCGTCATTTGATCGCATTGCTTGCGGCGAAGCGAGAGCGGGGGCCGCGCCCGGGCGTCTCGTTCCCGTTGCGGTCTCGCGTGCGCGGTGGACGCACTCGTCGTTGCGTTGCAAAAAGCCGTAGCATACCGTGCCGTCTCCGGTGCGAGCACATGGAAAGCCCTGATTTGATGCGGGTTTGCGTGGAGTGTTTGCTCTAGCGGCAAAGTCTTGCCAGTGGAGGGGATTCCGCGCTAATCCCGCATGGAATGACCGAAGCGACGGTCAAATCGGGGGTACGCGGCAAAAGAGTTGCAAAAAACACTTGCGTGACGGGGCGGTTTCTTACATAATTCTGTTCTCACAGCGCGGCTGTAGCTCAGTTGGATAGAGTACTTGGCTACGAACCAAGGGGTCGTGGGTTCGAATCCTGCCAGCCGCGCCATCTTATTTCGAGGGTCTCCTCACGGGGAGGCCCTTAGTTTTTCGGGAATGCCGATCAGCAGCAGGATCGTCTGACAGGTGTCTCGCGCAGTACGTGCGGCTGTAGCTCAGTTGGATAGAGTACTTGGCTACGAACCAAGGGGTCGTGGGTTCGAATCCTGCCAGCCGCGCCAACTCAGTTGGCAGAAACGCTCCAGAGGCGAAAGCTTCTGGAGCGTTTTTCGTTTGGGTGGACGAAAGCTGTCGCCTAGACGCCCGCAGGCCCCTGACTCGGCACGGGAGAAGGCGCCGCCGAAGCCGGCACTTGCGAAGTGTCCGACGTGTCCGACATGTGTGTCGTTTCCGGCCCGACCTGCCACCCCAGTCCCAGCGCCTTTTGCAGCGTGACGAACGACTTCAGCAACTGCGCGTCGCCCGCGACACGATCCTGTTCGGCCGAGAAGCGCGTGCGCTCGGCGTCGAGCCAGTCGAGCGTGCTGGCGGTGCCGGCGCGATAGCGCTGCCGGGTCAGCGTGGCCGCGCGCGTCGCCGAGGCTTCCACGCTGCGCAGGCGGTAGACGTTTTCCCGCTGATGCCCGTATCGCGCGAGCGCCACGTCGGCATCGCGCAGCGCGCCCAATACCGTGCTTTCGTACTTCGCCTGCGCCTGATCGCGACCGGCTTTCGCGCCGTCCACGCCGGCTTGCGTGCGGCCGAAGTCGAGCACGTTCCATTGCAGACGCGGCATCGCCATCCAACTGAAGTTTTCCTTGCGCACCAAATGGCCCGGATCCAGCGCCGAGTATCCGAGTTCACCCATGAGAGAGAGTTTCGGGAACCAGTTCGCGGTCTGCACGCCGATCTGGGCGTTCTGCGACGCGAGGCGGCGCTCGGCGGCGCGAATATCCGGGCGGGCCTGCAATAGCGCGGACGGATCACCGATCGCGACCTTGGCTGGCACGCTGGGCAAGGTCTTGGGCGCTTTGAGTGCCGCGTCGAGTGCGCCGGGCGCGCGGCCCGTGAGCAGTGCCAACTGATCGAGCGATTCGATGACATCGGCCTCGAGCGGGAGCACGCGCGACTGCGTTTGTTCCACTTGCGTGACGAGCCGTTCGACGTCGAGCTCCGACGCTACCCCACCCGCGCGACGCTGGCGCGTGAGATCGAGCATTTCCCCTTCGAGCTGCGCCGAATCGCGCACGAGTGCCAGGCGAGCCTGCTGATCGCGCAGTGCAACGTATGTCTGCGCCACTTCGGCGGCGAGCTGCACGTGTGCGTCGGCAAGGTCTTCCGAGGCGGCATCGGCGTCGGCGCTGGCCGCTTCCACGGCGCGGCGCGTTGCGCCGAAGAGATCGATTTCCCAACTGGCGTCGAACCCGGCGAGATACAGATCGAGCGGACCGCGCCCGCCGCCCCCTCCACGGTTTCCACCGTCTTCGCCAGTTTGTCCGCCGAGCAGGCTCAGATCGGGCGAACGCGTGCGCACCATGGTGAGGTCGACGCCGGCCTTCGGCAGCAGATCGGCCTGATGGCTGCGCAAGCTCGCGCGCGATTGACGCACCTTTGCCTGCGCCGCGCGAATGTCGGGACTGCGCGCGATGGCATCGTCGATGAGTGCCGTGAGCTGGGCGTCGCCAAGCGCCGTCCACCAACGTGCGACGCCGGGCGCATGCGCCTCGACGCCTTCGCCGGCGTGTGCGAAGGTGCCGCCTGCACGCAGCGCCTCGCCCGCGACCTCGGGTGCGCCGTGGTAGTCGGGGCCGACGGTACAACCGGTGACGAGCAGGGCCGCCGCGATGGCCAGCGTTCTGATGGGAAGGGTCATGTCGTTCAATGCCCGCCGGCACTGAAGCCGGTCGGTTGCTTGAGCATCAGGGCAAGCGGCACGCAAAGCAGCAGTGCAATACCCAGTGCGTAGAAAGTTTCGGAAAATGTGATCACGCTGGCCTGCCGTGCGATCTCGGCGGCAAGCTGCGCAGTCGCCTGAAGTTGCGCGTGCACCATGTCCCCCGATTGTGCGAAGAAGCCCGCCGCGTTGGCCGCGAGGTGCTCCTGGCCCAAGGGGCTGTTGGCGGTGATGGTCTCGCGCAGCATGGCGTCGTGATAATCGGTGCGGCGGTCGATCAGCGTGCCGAGCAGGGCCAGCCCGACCGAGCCGCCGAGGTTGCGGGCCATGTTGTACAACCCGGCGGCGTCGCCTGCATCCTGAGCGTCGACCGCCGCCATCGAGGCCTGGTTGAGCGGCATCATCGCGAGCATCTGTCCCACGCCGCGCAGCAGTTGCGACACGGTGAAGTCGTGACCCACGCTCTGGGCGGTGAGGTCGACGTCGAGCATGCAACTGCCGAAGAAGCAGAGCAGCCCGAGAATCACGAGCAGGCGAATGTCGACACGGCTGATGAGCCGCGGCAGGAACGGCATCATCAGAAAGGCGGGCAAGCCCGAGAGCAGCATGATGTTGCCCGATTGCTGTGCGTTGTAGCCCGCGATCGTCGCGAGAAACTGCGGCAGCAGATACGACACGCCGTACAGGCCCGCCCCTACCGTGAAGACGATGTAGATGACGCTGGCGTAATTGCGGTTGCCGAGCAGCGAGAGCTTGACGATCGGCTTCTCGGCCGTGAACTGCGCCACCAGCATCATGCCGATGCCGAGCACCGAGAGCGCCGTGAGCCAGATGATCATGTGCGAGTCGAACCAGCGCTCGCGCTGACCTTCCTCGAGCACCACGGTAAGCGAGCTCAGGCCGATGGTCAGTCCCACGATCCCCAGCCAGTCCGCCTTGAAGAACGCCTGAAGGTCGGTCGGCTCGCGCTCGAGGCCCAGCATGAGCAGCGCGACGATCGCCGCGGAAATCGGCAGGTTCAGGAAGAAGCACCAGCGCCAGTTGGCGTTCTCCGTCAACCAGCCACCGACCACCGGCCCGAGCAGCGGGCCGAGCAGCACGATCAGGCCGAACATCGCCATGCCCACGGGCATCTGATGACGCGGCAGGCGCGTACGGATGATCATCTGGGCGGTCGGAATCATCGCGCCGCCGGCAAACCCTTGCCCGACGCGTCCGACGATCATCTCCGCCAGGCTGCCCGATGCGCCGCACATCATCGAGAAGAGCGTGAAGAACACGGCGTTGAGCATCAGGAAACGTCGCAGTCCGAGCACGCGCGTGAGCCACGCGGCGAGCGGAATCATCACGATTTCCGACATCAGGTAGCCCGTCGAGATCCAGGTGCCCTCGGTGCCTGACGCCCCGATCTGCCCCTGAATCTGTGGCAGCGCCGAGTTCGTGATGGAGATGTCGAGCGTGGCGAGCAGGGCACCGAGCGCCCCGGCGGCCACCGCCACCCAGTCCGCTGCCGACGCATTGCGCGGCAGGGCGCCGGGCGTCGCGGCACCTGGCAGGCTGACGTCAGCCACGCTGCACGCCCCCATTGTGCGACGCGGACCCGGTGCCACCGGTGTTCGACGGCAGGCTCACGGCAGGCCCCACCGACGCGTCGAGCGGCGCGCTCAGCGAGAGCGTCGTCCGCGCGGCGTTGCTGCCTTGTTCCGCCTGCCTGGCCGGAGCGCTCCGCGCCGGTCGGTGGGTGTCGACGTCGGCCGTCACCGACAATCCCGGCAACAACACCGCGCGCAGGGATTCGGGCACGTCGAGACGAATGCGCACCGGAACGCGCTGCACGATCTTGGTGAAGTTACCCGTGGCGTTTTGCGCGGGAAGCAGCGCGAACTGCGCGCCGGTGCCGGGCGAGAGCGAGTCGACCACGCCGTGGATCGGCTCGCCCGGCAGCGCGTCGACGTGCACCGTCACCGGTTGCCCGGCACGCATGTGACCGACCTGCGTCTCCTTGAAGTTTGCCGTCAGGTAGACGTTCTGAACCGGCACGACCGTCAGCAGACGCGTGCCGGGTTGCGCAAACTGGCCAACGCGAACGGCGCGATCGCCCACGCGGCCGGCCAGCGTGCTCTTGACGACAGTGTCGGCCAGATCGAGCTCCGCCTTGCGGGCGCCGGCCTGCGCCACCGCCAGTTGAGCCCGGGCCTGCGCGAGTGCGGCATCGAGCGTATCGGTCTGGCGCTGGGTCGACTGCAGACTGGCCTCGTTGCTCTTGAGTGCGGCGTCGGCGCGAGTGCTTGCATTGCGCAATTCGGCCAGGCGCTCGTCCGTCTCGGCACCCGTAGCCACGAGTGGGGCGTAGCGCCTGACCTGACCGGCCGAATACGCCGCGTTGGCGCGTGCGCTGTCGAGTTCCGCCCGCGCCTGAGCGATGGTGGCGGCGTGCTGCGCGAGTTCGGCCTGTGCGCGGGCAACGTCGGCTTCACGGGCAACGACCGTCGCACGCGCCTCATCGTAGGCCGCCTGGTACTGACGGCTATCGAGCCGCACCAGCGGTTGGCCGACGCTCACCGTTTCGTTGTCACGCACCAATACTTCGGTGACGTAGCCGCCCACCTTCGGCGCGACGGTCATGCTGTCGGCCTGCAGATAGGCATCGTCGGTGGATTCGATGAAGCGCCCGACGAACCACCAATGCGTGCCCCAGCCGAGGCACGCCACCATGCCCAGCGCGAGCGCGCCGAGCAAAAGGCGTTTGCGGCGTGGGTTGCGCGGGGTTTGCGTTGGCCCGGGTGTGCGCGCGCTCGCCTCGGCGCCGCCGTCTCTGGCGGCGGGCGAATCGACGCCGTGCACGGCGCCATGCGTTGATTCCGCCGGTTTGACCTGTGCTGCCGTCGTCATGCGCGTTCCTCAGAATTATTCCAATTGGCAGAATTATTCCAGTTGATCGATTTATGTCAAGTGTTATATTTTTGACGAAAGTTTTGGCAAGCAAGGAGTGACATGACAGGGACTTCACGCGCCGGGCGCGCACGGAGTGCCGCTGCGCGCCCGCGCCATGCGGTCGACACGGGGTATCAGCGCGGTGAGGAAACACGCGCGAGGATTATCCTGGCGGCGATCAAGTGCTTCGGGGAATATGGATTCGCGGGCGCGTCCACGCGCGACATTGCCGCCGAGGCGGGCGTGAACGCGCCGGCACTGCAGTATTACTTCGACAACAAGGAAGGGGTGTACAAGGCGTGCGTGGAGTACATCGCGGACCTCATCCTTGGGCAGATGAGCGCGGCGATCGAAGCGGCCGAGCAGGTGCTGATCGATCCGGCCTCGACCGACCGGCAACTCATCGACGCGTTCCTTGAATTGCAGAACCGCAAGGCGGGCTTCATGGAGGAGGTGCCGGAGATTGATGGCTGGCACATGTTCATGGCGCGCGAGCAGGCGGGGCTGGGCCCGGAGGCGGGCTTCAAGGTGTTCCACGAGCGTGTCTCGAGGCGTCTGGCGGCGGTCGGCGCGGGCATCGTGACACGCCTTGCCGGCGTGGCGCCCGACGATGAGGCGATGCGCATTCGCGCCGTGTGCATCAGCACGTTGGGCATGGCGTTTCGCGTGATGCGTCGCTCGGTCGATTGCTCGATGGGATGGGGCGGCGAGCCGAACCCCGAACGCAATCGGATGGTGCGCGACGCCGTGCTTGAACAAACGCGCTATCTGCTCGAGCGCACGGTGCGGCAGCGCAAGGCGTCGGGCCGCTAGCGCGGCCGCCCGACGCGGGGCATGCGAGATGCGAGGGTGGGCTAGGGTGGGCGAGGACGGCCGTCCTCGCCGGACGCTCAGAAGATGTGGCGGATACCCGTTGCCACGCCCACCTGTGTCGAATTGCCCGGCAGTTCGATGCGCGCCGCACCACTTACCTTGTTGTAATCGACGGTGCCGTAGATCTGGGTGCGTCGGGACAGCGAGTACTCGGCGAGCAGCACATACGTATAGCGGCGGCCCGAGCCGGCATCGCCCGCCTGCGCGTTGATGTTCCTGATGTCGTCGAAATACGCCGCACCGGTGATGGCGAGGTTCGGCATCGCCTGCACGGTGGTGCCGAGATAGAACGTCATGTCCTTGCGCGGATTGTCATTCAGGTTGCCGGTGGCGACCGTGTGAGCCGGGTCGTTGAGCGTGCCGTCGAGCCAGCCGCTGCGATCGCGCCCGCCCATGTAGCCGACGAACACCCTGGCGATGGAAACGCTGTAGATACCGCCCAGGCCCCACATCTGCTGCACGCGTTTGGCGGCGTCGCGGGCCTGCTGGTAGACACCCGCGACCTGCAACGGCCCCATGGCATAGGCTGCGCGCGCGCCCCAGTAATTGCTGGCGGCCATCGTGCCGGCGGTATTGCCGAAGCCGTAGGTCGCGCCGACCGACAGGCCGCCGAACGTACCGGCATAGCTCACGGCATTGTCGACGCGCCCGCGCGTGATGTTGTACATCCACGAGTTGTTCGCATAGTTGCCGATCGTGAGCGGGTCGAAGTCGCCGTAGACGTTGAACGCCTCCGTGGCCTGACGGCCGAGCTTGACGGTGCCGTACTGGTTTTGCAGGCCGACGAACGCGTAGCGGTCGAACAGGCGCGGATTGTTCGTGAGTTGACCGTTCTGCGGATTGATGCCGGACTCGAGCTGGAAGATCGCCTTCATGCCGCCGCCCAGGTCTTCCGATCCCTTGAAGCCGAAGCGGCTGTTGGTCACGGCGCCGTTGGCGACTTGCCAGAGGGCGTCGTTGTTGGCGTTTGCGTTGGTCTGATAACGCACGCTCTGGTCGACGATCCCGTAAAGGGTGACCGAGCTTTGCGCTGCGGCGGCGGTACTGAAGGCAAGGCCGCAGGCGGCCGAGAGCACGGCCAGACCGGCCGGAATTGCGGACTTCATGAGTCTCCTTTGTTGTCTTGAAGACGTTCAGGGCGTGTTCAAACCTCCGCGTCCGCGATCGATTTCGCAGCGCACGGAGCGATTCGGCACGACAGC
The DNA here is from genome assembly GCF_000681415.1 of Pandoraea sp. E26. Lineage (NCBI taxonomy): Bacteria > Pseudomonadati > Pseudomonadota > Betaproteobacteria > Burkholderiales > Burkholderiaceae > Pandoraea > Pandoraea sp. E26. Next base: position 17,393 of record NZ_AYXJ01000026.1, on the reverse strand, counting down.
AGCCATCGCCGAAATCCGCCCGGAATGTCGAGGTGCCGAAATGCCGCCTGCGCCCGGCCGCCTGGGCCGGGGCCGCACACCAACGCAAAAACGGAACTTGCTTGCTATTTCTGTCGGAGAACTGGCGGCGGGTCGAAGGATCTGCCAGAATTCGGGAAAACTTGACGGATTCTGCCAATGAACCTCGACCTTGCCGATCTGCGCATTCTTCGCCATCTCGAACTCAACGGTCGCATCTCCAACCAGGAGCTTGCCGATGCCGTCGGCTTGTCGCCGTCGGCATGCCTGCGCCGGGTGAAGCTGCTCGAAGATCGCGGGGTGATTTCCGGGTATCGCTGCATCGTGGACGCACAGCATATCGGGCTGGAGTTCGAAGCGCTAGTGCAGATCACGCTGCGTCCGGACGTGGAACAGTGGCATGAAAAGTTTCTGGCGTGCGTGCAGAACTGGCCCGAAGTGGTCACCGCGCGCATCGTCACCGGCTCGGCCAATTACATCCTGACAGTAAGAGCGCGCAACCTCGCGCATTACTCCGACTTCATCGTCAATGAGCTGTACCGCGCACCGGCCGTGATGTCGATTCAGTCGAACATCGTGCTCAAGACGATCAAGAACGCGCAGTCGCTGGTCGACCTCGTCAGGCAAAAGTAAAAAATATAGAAGATATTAACTAATTCCCGTGGCGCGAGACATCGCGCGAGGGCAATCCCAGCAGAGCAGGACAGAAGAAGAGACGCAGCATGGCAGTCATTACGACCATCGAGGACTTGCGGGTTCTCGCACAGCGGCGGGTGCCGCGCATGTTTTACGAGTATGTCGATTCGGGGTCGTGGACCGAGTCCACCTATCGCGCCAACGCGGCGGATTTCGCCGGTATCGGGTTCCGTCAGCGGGTGGCGGTCAATATCGAGCATCGCAGCACTCGCTCGACGATGCTGGGGACGCCGGTCGCCATGCCGGTGGCGCTCGCCCCGACGGGGATGACCGGCATGCAGCATGCCGATGGCGAAATCCTCGCGGCCCGCGCGGCCGAGGCGTTCGGCGTGCCGTTCACGCTCTCGACCGTGTCGATCTGTTCCATCGAGGACGTGGCGGCGCACACGAAGGCGCCGTTCTGGTTCCAGTTATACGTGATGCGCGATCGCGACTTCATCGAGCGATTGATCGATCGCGCCAAGGCGGCGGGGTGTTCGGCGTTGATGGTGACGATGGATCTGCAGATCAGCGGCCAGCGTCATCGCGACATCAAGAACGGTCTGTCGGCGCCGCCGAAGCTCACGTTGCCGAACATCGCGAACATGATGACCAAGCCACGCTGGTGCATGGGAATGCTCGGCACGCGGCGTCGCACGTTCGGCAACATCGTGGGGCATGCCAAGGGCGTGGACGACATCGGTTCGCTCGCCGCGTGGTCGGCGGCGCAGTTCGACCCGTGCCTGTCGTGGAACGATGTCGAGTGGATCAAGAAGCGTTGGGGCGGGAAGCTGGTACTCAAGGGCGTGCTCGACCCGGAAGACGCGCGCGCGGCGCGCGATACGGGCGCGGATGCGATCGTGGTGAGCAACCATGGAGGGCGTCAGCTCGACGGCGCGATTTCGACGATTCGGGCCCTGCCGGACATCGTCTCGGCGGTGGGACGCGACATGGAAGTCTGGCTCGACGGCGGCGTGCGCTCGGGGCAGGACGTGATCAAGGCGCTGGCGCTGGGCGCCAAGGGCACGCTGATCGGTCGCCCGTTTCTGTATGGCCTCGGCGCGATGGGGCAGGCGGGCGTGCGTCGTGCGCTCGAGGTGATCGCCAAGGAAATGGACGTGACGATGGCGTTGACCGGACGCACGACGATCGACCGGCTCGATACGTCCATGCTCATCCCCGGCAGCTACCCGACGGGAATCGGGCCTTACCTCCCGGAGCCGGGCCGCCAGTGACCCGCCTGCCCGGCCTGCCCCGCGAAAATCGGGACGCGCCGGGCGCACGAGGTATATCGTCTGCGCCAGGCGCCGGCCGATCAATGATGATGGTGCTTGCGATGGCCGCGGCGCTTGCCGCGATAGTCGTCGTCGTACGAGTTCGAACGCGACATGTTGCCGCCGAGCGCGGCACCCGCACCGCCGCCCACCGCTGCGCCGATCAGACCGCCCGAGCGCCCGCCCATCGCGTTGCCCGCGGCGGTACCCGCGCCGCCGCCCAGTGCGCCGCCGAGAATGGCGCCGGTGCGCTCGCGGCGGTTCGAGGTGATCGCGCCGCCGGCGCCGCCGCCGACCGCACCGCCCACCACGGCGCCGGTGCTGCCGCCCAGCGCGCCGCCCACGGCAGCGCCCGCGACACCGCCCAGCGCACCGCCAAGGGCATTGTTCATATCACTGGCCGAAGCCGTCAGGGAAGTGGTGGCGGCCAGAGCGGCGATCGCCATCATCGGAAAAATTCGCTTGAACATGAGTCTCGATTTCCATTCGGATTGACGCGACGCAAGTATAAAGACGCGTCGGCCCCTCGCCGCGGTCCCATTGTTTCGCCTGACGTAAGACGGGTAACAAAGTGTTTCGGTGCGTGCATTCGTAAGGATTCGGCTATACGTCGTCATTGCCGCGCCGCCGCGTTCCCGCCTTCATCTCCGCCACGAAGCGGTACAGTTGCGCCGCGGCGGGCGAGAGCGGGCGGGCCTTGCTTCGGATCATGCCGACGCGCCGGCTCACGACCGGATCGATCAGCGGCACGCTGGTCAGTAACGGGTGGTCGCCGCCGGGCATGGCCATCGTGGGTACCGCCGCCACGCCCAGTCCCGCTTCGACCAGACCGAGCATGGTCGTGACGTGTTGTGTCTCGCAAATGCTCGGCGGCCGCTGCGGCAGTCCCGTCAGCGCCTGATCGAGCAGCAGCCGGTTGCCAGAGACCTTGCCCACCGTGATGTAGTCGTACTCGTAGAGTTCGCGCCACGTCACCCGCTTCTTGCCGGCAAGCGGATGGTCGCGGCGACAGGCCGCCACGTAGCGTTCCTGGAGCAATAATTTGAATTCGATGTTCGGCTCCTGACTGCCGATGAAATTCAGGCCGAAGTCCGCGTCGCCGTTGGCCACCGCTGCCAGCACTTCGTTCGCGCTGGCATCGAGCACCGAGATACGGATGCGTGGAAACGCCCGGTGGTAACGCGAAATGACCTGCGGCATGAAGTAGTACGCCGCCGATGGCACACAAGCGATGGTCACGTGCCCGAGGCTCGACGACGCCACATCGCGAATGCCGAGCAGCGCATTGTCCAGATCGTCCAGAATCCGCTCCGCATCACGGGCAAACGCACGGCCCACGTTGGTGAGCGCCACGCGCCGCGTGCTGCGCTCGAACAGCTTGACGCCCAGCGCCTCCTCCAGCTTGTCGATCCGGCGCGAGAGCGCCGGTTGCGAGATATGGATCGACTCGGCCGCGCGGCGAAAGCTCGAGAGCTGTGCCACCGCGCGAAAGGCCTGCAAGTCATTCAGGTCGAAATTGATCGCCATGTCGTAGGGACGTCCAGAATTCCGGGGTAAGGGTCGCGAGCGCGCCGGCCGGCATCGCGGCGCCCGACGGAGTGCCGCGCAGTGTAGCGTGTTACCGATCGGTAGGCGCATTAGCACTCTACGATTGATAGCCTATGCGCATCAATCCTTCCAAAACTTGCAATTCACAAGCGACGAACTTCCGGCGCAACATTGGCGCCTTCCAGAATGCGTCCACGGCGAAGAAAAGCGCCCCCGGCGAAGACGCAGAACGTCGATTCATTGACGGCCCGATCCTCCGGGCCGCAAGCAACACGGAGACAGCGCATGTCACAGCGCCCCAATGACGCCAATGACGCGGTTTCGCGTCGCCCCTCGAAAGCCGGCGCGGTCCTGCGCGTGACTGCCGGCAATTTCCTCGAACAGTTCGACTTCTTCCTGTTCGGCTTCTACGCCACCCAGATTTCCCGTGTCTTCTTTCCGACGAACAGCGAGTTCGCCTCGCTGATGCTCACCTTCGCGGTGTTCGGCGCGGGCTTCCTGATGCGACCGCTCGGTGCCATCGTGCTGGGCGCGTACATCGACAATGTCGGCCGGCGTAAGGGGTTGGTGACCACGCTGGCCATCATGGCGAGCGGCACGATCCTGATTGCCTTCGTGCCGGGCTACGAGACGATTGGGCTCGCCGCGCCGGTGCTGGTGCTCATTGGCCGACTGCTGCAGGGTTTCTCGGCGGGGGCGGAGTTGGGCGGCGTGTCGGTGTACCTGGCCGAAATCGCCACGCCGGGACGCAAGGGGTTCTACACGAGCTGGCAGTCGGCCAGCCAGCAGGTCGCCATCGTCGTCTCGGCGGCCCTCGGCTTCACGCTTTCGCTCACGCTCAATGCGCAGCAGATCGCGGCCTGGGGCTGGCGCTTGCCGTTCTTCGTGGGCTGCATGATCGTGCCGGTGATCTTCGCCCTGCGCCGCTCGCTTCAGGAAAGCGACGAATTCAAGCAGCGCAAGCGCCATCCCTCGCTCGGCGAGGTGTTCCGTTCCATGGCCGCCAACGCGGGCGTGGTCATCGGCGGCACCATGCTCGTGGCGCTCACGACCACGGCGTTCTATCTGATCACCGTCTACGCGCCGACGTTCGGCAAGAGCGTGCTGCACCTGTCGAGCGCCGACGCGCTGCTCGTCACGCTGTGCGTGGGCGTGTCGAACTTCATCTGGCTGCCGATCGGCGGCACGTTGTCCGATCGCATCGGGCGCCGTCCGGTGTTGCTGCTCTTCGCCGGTCTCACGCTCGTGTCCGCATACCCCGTGCTGACGTTCCTCGTGCAGGCGCCGAGCTTCTCGCGCATGCTCGTCGCACTGCTGTGGCTGTCGTTCCTGTATGGCATGTACAACGGCGCCATGATCCCGGCGCTGACCGAAGTGATGCCGCCGGAAGTCCGTGTGGCCGGCTTCTCGCTCGCTTACAGCCTCGCCACGGCAATCTTCGGCGGCTTCACGCCGGCGCTCTCGACCTATCTGATTCACGCCACGGGCGACAAGGCGGCGCCCGGCTACTGGATGAGCTTCGCGGCGCTGTGCGCGATCTGTGCAACGTTGATGCTCTATCGCCGCCGTGCGGGCGGCCAGCGCAGAAACCGCGCGGAACTTGCCGCCAGCTGATGCCGCGCACCTCGCCTCGCCGCCCGCGCTGCTTCGGCGGGGCGGCGTGCCCGAGGCAGATTTCCCTGTCCGACGCCGTCGCGCGTCCGTAATCCCCAAAAGCAAAATTCAGAGAGACAACACCATGAGAATCACTGCTGCCCAGGCTCGCATGCGTCGCCTGTTGACCGCCTTCGGCGCCGGCATTGCCGCGGCGACGCTGCTCGCCGCCACGCCCGCCGTCGCGGAAGAACTTCACGTGATGAACTCCGGCGGTTTCACCGCGGCGTACAAGGTACTGCTGCCCCGGTTCGAGGCGTCGAGCGGCGACCACGTTGACACCGCGTGGGGCCCGTCGATGGGCAAGGCGCCCGAGGCTATCCCCAATCGTCTGGCGCGCGGTGAAACGGCCGACGCCGTGATCATGGTCGGCTACGCGCTCGACGATCTCATCAAGGCCGGCAAAGTGCGGGCCGACTCCCGCGTCGACCTGGCGGACTCGCGCATCGGCGTGGTGGTCCGAGCAGGCGAGGCCGTGCCCGACGTGAGCACGCCCGAGAAGCTCAAGGCGGCGTTGCTCGCGGCGAAGTCGGTCGCGTATTCCGATAGCGCCAGCGGCGTCTATATCGAGCGCGAGCTGTTCAAGAAGCTCGGCATTGCGGAGCAGATGCAAGGCAAGGGCGTGATGGTGCAGAAGACGCCCGTGGCCGAAAAGGTCGCCGCCGGCGAGTACGCGCTGGGGCTGCAACAGGTCAGCGAGCTGCTGCCGGTCAAGGGCGTGAGCTTCGCCGGCAAGATCCCCGAGTCGCTGCAATCGGTCACGCGCTTCGCGGGCGGCGTGCCGGTCAATGCGCCGCATCCGGAAGAGGCGAAGAAGCTCTTGATGTACATGGCCGCGCCGGACGCGGCGAAGGACGTCCGGTCCACCGGCCTCGACCCGCTCGTGCATTGAGCGTCGGCGTGCGTGCAAGTCTCCTGACCCGATGGGGTTGGACGACGAGACAGGCATAATTTTCGCTCGGCAACCTTGGCGGGTTTGGCACACAATGACGTGTCAAACCACGGCGTCGCCAACGACGACGCCACGCCAAGGAGAGAGACATGGCCATCGCGCCAGCCACACCGTCCCCGGCCGCTCGCGCGGGCTGCACCGGCCCTCACGACGTCCCCGCGCTGGATGACATCGTCGCGCTCGATGCGCTGGCGCTGTCCGACGCCATCCACAAGCGCCGCGTGTCATGCCGCGAAGTGATGCAGGCATACCTCGCGCACATCGCGCGGCACAACCCCGCGGTCAACGCCATCGTGTCGCTGCGAGACGCCGCTGCACTGCTTGCGGAAGCCGACGCACGCGATCGTCAATTGGCCAGCGGCGAGTCGCTTGGCTGGATGCATGGCATGCCGCACGCGGTCAAGGATCTGGCGTCGTGCGCCGGGTTGCCTACGCGCAAGGGCTCGCCGTTGACCTCCACGGCGCCCGACACGCAGGACAGCATCAGCGTGTCCCGCATTCGCGCCGCGGGCGCGATCTTCATCGGCAAGACGAACGTTTCCGAGTTCGGTCTGGGCTCGCACAGCTACAACCCGGTGTTCGGCGCCACGCGCAACGCCTACGACACCTCGCGCGTCGCGGGCGGCAGCAGCGGCGGGGCGGGCAGCGCGCTCGCCCTGCGCATGCTGCCGGTCGCCGACGGCAGCGACATGATGGGCTCGCTGCGTAACCCGGCCGCATTCGGTAACGTGTACGGCTTCCGACCCTCGCAAGGGCGCGTGCCGTACGGTCCGGCGCCGGAAGTTTTCGTCCAGCAACTGAGCACCGAGGGACCGATGGGGCGCACGGTCGCCGACGTGGCGCAACTGCTCGCCACGCAAGCGGGCTATGACGCTCGCAGCCCGCTCTCGATCGCTCGCGACGCCTCGCACTTCCCCGCGTCGCTGCAACGCGACGTCAAGGGACTCAAGCTCGGGTGGCTCGGCGACTACGGCGGCCACCTGCCCATGGAAGACGGCGTGATGACGCTATGCGAGGCGGCGCTGCATGACTTCGCCGCGATGGGATGCGAAGTCGAAGGCTGCACGCCGGACTTCGCACCGGACCGTCTCTGGCAGACGTGGCTGACGTTGCGTCACTGGCTCGTGAACGGTGCACTGGGTGAGATGTACGCCGATCCGGCGCGTCGCGACAAGCTCAAGCCCGAGGCGCAATGGGAAGTGGAGGGGGGCAATGCGCTGCGCGCGGCCGACGTCTTTCGGGCGTCGGTCGACCGCAGCGAATGGTATCGCTCGCTGGCGCGCCTGTTCGAACGTTACGACTTCCTGCTGATGCCATCCGCCCAGGTGTTCCCGTTCGATGTCGATACGCACTGGCCGACGGCCGTGGCCGGCAAGTCGATGGATACGTATCACCGCTGGATGGAAGTGGTCATCGGCCCCACGTTGGCGGGTTTGCCGGCGATCAGCGTGCCGGTCGGATTCGACGCCCGGGGCTTGCCGATGGGGCTGCAGATCATCGGCCCGGCGCAGGCCGATCTCGCCGTGTTGCAACTGGCCCATGCCCACGAGCGACAGACGCAGTGGGTGAGCCGTCGCCTGCCGCCGATGCTCGCGGGCGCCGCGCAACGCTGAATCACGCTGAATCGCAGGGGCGCGTCGGACGGCACGGTCGATGCCGTGCGTGCCGGTCGCCGCCGCTCGGCTTACCGGCCGCGCGTCGCCCCGGCCTGCGCGCGCAGCGGGCGAAGCAGCTCGCCCAATGCGTTGTGGTCGATCTCGTGCATGAGCGCAAGCAGACGGCCGAGCTCGCCCGGGGGGAATCCTTCGCGGGCGAACCAGCTCAGATAGTTGCCCGGCAGGTCGGCGATGAGCGTGCCCTTGTGCTTGCCGTAGGGCATTGGCATGGTCACGAGGCGCATGAGCGCGTCGGCGTCGAAATCGGTCATGAAATGCGAGCGGGGCGGACGAAAGCCGACACGCTACCACATGCAGCGTCCGGGCATGGACGCGGGACATGCCCGAAGTCCCTGGCCCGCCCGCATGCGCCACATCACCCCCAAGCGTCGGACGCGCGGCATCCGTCCGGCGTGTCAGACGCGCGACATCAGCAGTTGCCAGCCCGCCGTGCCGAATACCACCGCGAGGCAGCCGTCGAGCCAGCGGCGAATGCGCAGGTAGAGGCGGCGTGCCGCGTGCGTCGAGAAGAGAACGGCATAGCCGCAGAACACCGTCATCCCGATGGCGGCGCAGCCTGGTACTACCGCCAGCGGCATGCCGCCGTTTGGCGGGGAGGACAGTGCGGCGACGGAAACCCACCCCAGCACCGCTTTCGGATTGGTCAGGTGAAACAGTGTGCCGCGCACGTACAGGCGTTGGAGCGACAGCCTGCCGTCGTCGTCGATCGGCACGAAATTCGACGCCTGGGCACCGCGCAGTGCCGCGCGTCCCGACTTGAAGGCCAGCCACAGCAGATAGGCGCCGCCGAAGAGCTTGATGGCGATCAGGAATTGGGAATAGGCGAGCAGCGTGGCCGAAATGCCCAGCATGGCGACCATCGCCCAGAAGAGCGATCCCGACATGACCCCCAGCGCGAACGTCAGTGCCGGCCTGCGCCCGTGGCTTGCGGCGATGGACAGGATCGCAAGATTGCTCGGCCCCGGGCTGGCCGCGTTGACGAAGTACGCCGTGAAGGCGATCAGCAGGTGAGCGGAAGCGGAAGTGGTGGCGGTCATGGCGGAACGCAGGCGGGCGTGGGATTTGCGCAGTGTCGCGGTGCCCACGTCGTCGCGCCATGGACAGTTCGTCGATTGGCGGCCGGGCCAGTTGCTTCGGAGCGAGGCCATGGGCGTCGATGGATCGGCGAAGTCGGAGAACCCGATGACGAGAATGCCAGCGGTGCGCTACAGTTCACGGTGACGGGAACTGCAATCCGGGCGCCGAACTCGCGTTGCAGGTCCCGGGCAATCACGGGCGCTCGCGGCACAATCCGCTGGAGCGTCATGACCGCGACGCGCCGTGCCGCTGCATCGCACGTCGCGGAACCGCACCATCCTGGGCGCCGCCGGCCGGCAGGCGCTCGCTGCTTTCCGGGACTCCGCATGACAGAAGCGTTGACCGGCAGCGTCCTCGACGACGACCTGCCGCAGCATCACCACGAGGCGCTGGCGCCGTTGCGCACCTTCGTGACCGAGTTTTCGCACCTGCTCGCGCGCCGTCCGCACGAGGCGACGCTGCTCGAAGCGGGGGCCGGTCTGCTGGCCCGCCTGGTCGAGCGCGACGATTGGTTGCCCGATGCGTTTGCAACGCCGCATCCCGAGCACTATCAGCAATTCCTGCTGCATTGCGACGCCGCGCAACGCTTTTCGATCGTGAGTTTCGTCTGGGGGCCGGGGCAGCGCACGCCGATCCACGACCATACCGTCTGGGGGCTTATCGGCATGTTGCGCGGCGCGGAGGACTCGCAACCCTTCGTGCTCGACGCGCAGGGCGTGCCGGTCGCGGCCGGGGCTCCGGTCCGTCTGGCGCCCGGCGACGTGGAGACGCTGTCGCCTCGACTCGGCGACATCCACCGCGTGAGCAACGCGTATGACGATCGCGTCTCGGTGAGCATTCATGTGTATGGCGCCAACATCGGCGCCGTGCATCGCAGCGTGTTCACGGCGTCGGGCGAGCGCAAGGGGTTCGTCTCCGGCTACGCCAACGCCCGGCTGCCGGCGCCGTGGGGCATGCCGCAGTAGTGTCTGGCAAGCGTTCGCCGTCAGATCCCGTTCAATACCGACACCTTCGGGGAATTGCCGTGTCCGTTCAATCCGATGTCACTTTTCCTGTCCTGAGTTACGCCGACGTGCGCGCCGCATTGCTGGCCCGCGAGGAAATCGCGCTGCTCGATGTGCGCGAGGAAGATCCGTTCGCGCAGTCGCACCCGCTCTGGGCCGCCAACATGCCGCTCTCGCGAGTGGAAATCGAGGCATGGGCGCGCGTTCCGCGTCGCGACACGCGCATCGTTCTCTACGGAGCGCATGACGGCGAGGATCTCGCGCCGCGCGCGGCCGACGTGCTGCGCAAACTGGGCTACACCGACGTCAACTTGCTCGCGGGCGGGCTCGACGGCTGGGTCGCCGCGGGCGGCGAGGTGTTTCGCGACGTGAACGTGCCGAGCAAGGCCTTCGGCGAGTGGGTCGAGAGCGTGCGACACACGCCGTCGCTCCCGGCGCAGGAAGTGCAGGCGCTGCTCGACGCCGACGCCGACATGGTGATTGTCGACGCGCGGCGTTTCGACGAATACCAGACGATGAACATTCCCGGCTCGACCAGCGTGCCCGGTGCCGAGCTGGTGCTGCGCGTGCGCGAGCTCGCCCCGGACCCTTCCACGCGCGTGATCGTGAACTGTGCCGGGCGCACGCGCAGCATCATCGGTACGCAGTCGCTCCTGAACGCCGGGCTGCCGAACCCGGTCGCGGCACTGCGCAACGGCACCATCGGCTGGACGCTGGCCGGCCAGACGCTCGAGCACGGGGCGGATCGCCGCCACCCGGCGACCGTGCGCGAGGCAACGTTGGCCGTCGCGCGCGAAGGTGCGCGGGCGGTCGCGGATCGTGCCGGCGTGCGACGTATCGCGTTGCAGGACGTGCCTTCGCTGGGCGCACCGGGCCGGACGATTTATCGCTTCGACGTGCGCACGCCCGAGGAATACGCGGCGGGCCATCTGCCGGACTTCGCCAGCGCGCCGGGCGGACAACTCGTGCAGGAGACGGACCATTGCGCGCCGGTACGCGGCGCGTGGATCGTGCTTGCGGACGACGACGGGGTGCGCGCCGACATGACCGGCTCGTGGCTCGCGCAGATGGGATGGACCGTGTACGTCGTGGAACCGCACGGCGCCCACGAACGAGACGCCCGGGGCGGTTGGCCGCTGCACACACCGAGCGCCCCCGACGTCGCCACCGTCACGCCGGCGCTGCTTGCGCGCTGGCTCGACGAGGCCGAACCGGGACAGCTCGAGGTGCTCGACTTCACGTCGGGCGCGAACTACGTCAAGCGCCATATTCCGGGTGCCTGGTTCGTCATTCGCGCGCGTCTGGCCGATGCCCTGCGCAAGGTCGGCCCGGCGCAACGCTACGTACTCACCTGCGGCTCCAGCCTGCTGGCGCGTTTCGCGGCCGACGACCTGCGGCGTCTGACCGATGCCGAGATCGTGGTGCTCGACGGCGGCACGCAGGCGTGGATCCAGGCCGGATTACCGCTGGAATCGGGTCAGACGCGTCTGGCCAGTCCGCGCGACGATCGGTATCGCCGTCCGTACGAGGGCACCGACAACGCCGCGGCAGCCATGCAGGCCTATCTCGACTGGGAGTTCGGCCTGGTCGAGCAATTGCGCCGCGATGGGACACATCACTTTCAGGTCGTGTAGACAGCGCCGCGCGGCGCCGTGTGCATGCGCCCGGCGCCGCGCGCCCTGCCTGATGTCGGGGCGGACGTGGCATACTCCCGATCTTCCGACGCCGCCGCCTGATGCGTCTGCCGGCATCGCACCTCCCATCCGGGGGGCCGTGCCGGCATCGCGGCCGACCCGCTTCCGATTCGACCATGCCATTGCAGCGCTTCATCGCCCGCCGACTGGGCGCCCTTACCAAGCCGAGCACCCGCATTCCCTATGCGTGGGTGTATCACGAGCCCGACGTCTTCATGCAGCGGACGTCGTCGCTTACCGTGGCCAAGAAATACCTTCACCGCCGTCTGCGGCTCGCGTTGAGCGGACAGGCCAATCGCGAGGTGCGCCATGTCGCGCCGAACGCACGGGTGTTGTGGATCTACGGCGGCAAGGCCTCGGTCGGCGACGCGGTCATGGACCTGTCCGGGCGCGCGCTCCTGCGTGATCGCGAAGGGCCGATCGACCTGCTCATCACGCCGGGCCTGAAGGCCGTCTTCGAAGGCGACGACATTTTCCGTCAGGTCTTCGACGATCCTGCGCGACTGAATCCGGCCGACTACGATGTCGTCGTGCTGCAGGAATTCAACTACCCGACGCTGCGCCTGAAGCGCAAACACTTTCCGTCGCTGCCATTCGCCTGCCTGTTCCGCTTCTTTCACGGTCCGGACCGCAACCAGACGCAGTTCAGTCTCGCGGCCGTCAACGACGTCTTTTCGCTCGGGTTCGGTCCGGATGCCTTGCTGGCGCGCGCCAAGCCATACCTGCGCCAGGAGTCCGACCTGCCGGAAAGCGTGGTGCGGCAACTTCCGGCACGCCCGTTCATCGTGCTCGCCATGGGCGGTGTCGAGCCGCGTCGCACTTACGCCCATTGGCGGGAATTCCTGCAGGCCTACGACATTGCCTATCAACCGGGCCTGCCGACGGGGGTCGTGCTGCTGGGTTCCGGCAATGGTGTCGACGCCGCCCGGGCGCTCATGGAAGCGAAATTCGTCCACCTGCGGATGGCGTCTTTCGTCGGACAGCTGACGCTTCGCGACGCGAAACGCCTGATCGCCAATGCGGCACTGTTCGTAGGCGCGGACGGCGGGCTGATGCACGTCGCGCATACCACGCCGACACCCAGCGTCACGCTCTTCGCAAAGGCCGAGCCACCGTATCTGCGCCTGACGCCGCAGTGCCGGTCCACGCCGCTGCAAACGGAATCGGACGTGAGCGCCGTCGATCCCGACGAACTCGCGAACACCGTCATCGATACGTTGCGCGCGGCGCCCGCCAGACTGCGCTGAGTCGCTAGCGAGCGCGCCCGGCGTTGGGCGCCGGCGCACAATACACGCGCGGCTGATCGTTGTAGCCGACGCTCGCGCCGTCTCCCACGCGCATTGCCTGAAAATAATCGGTGTGGCCCGGCTGAAAACCGCGATACACGAATCGATAGGCGACATCGTCCGGGGTGTCGTCGTTCGGCAACCGGCTTGCACGAAGCGTTTTCACGCGCAACCAATTCCTGAGCGCGAAGTATTCGAACTCGCTCGCCCGGTGCACCACGCTCAACGCGTCGCCCTGTCGCACCCGCCCGGTAAAGCGTGCCGTGCCTTTCCCGTCGCGATGATAATTCGACTCCATCGTGCCGAAGACCTGTACTCGCGTGCCGTCGGAAGTCCGCGTGTCGAATTCGATGGTGGACAGACACTGCCATTCGACACGGTCGTTCGGAATCAGCCACCACGCGGCAAACCACGGCAAGGCGGCCGCGGCCGCGATGCCCAGCCACAGAGTGCGCCTGGACAGGCGACGACGTGCAGATCGCGGTGGAGCGGGTTCAATACGGGTCATGATGTCGCATGGTCGATCAGCAGATAGGACAGGCAATCGGAGTCGGCACGCCCGATCGGCTCGCGACACAAAAAGTAGCTGAACACGTCGAAATTGCCCGCGCCGTTGATGTAGACATAGCGATCGCTCGCGTCGCCGATCGTGACGGGGGGAGTGCTCGCCAGTCGCGCGAGACGTTGCGTCACGAAATCCGTGTTCTCGCGATAATCGGGCGCCACGAAAACGCGGTTGCCCGGTGTGGCGTCGAGCGCGGTCCATTGCGCTGACTTGGCGTTCGTGCGCACGTCGCCTCGCAGCGAAGGGATCGTCCATGCGGCCAGTACGGCGCTGATCGCGGCCACGCTGACCCAGATGCCGACCGCCGGCCAGACCGACGGACCCTGGACACGCGTTGCAGTGCCGATCCCGTCGCCGGACGCAGGTGAATTTTCGACGCTGGAGGTTTCACTCTCATCGCGTGAACTTTGGGCAATTTCCCGGTCAGTTGTCGCATCTGTGCGGCCGTTTTCGACAGTCGTCGACGGGGGAGGGGGCGCCTCGACGAAAGGGCTCACGCGTGTCACGCCCGTTAGCCGATAGCCGATTCGGGGCAGCGTGACGAGCAATCCCGGGTCGGCGCCAAGGTGTTGCAACGCCCGGCGAATACGAACGATCGATTGACTGAGGTTGTTGTCCGTGACGACGGCCCCGTATTGCTCCCAACCCTGGGCGAGCAGCGTGCGCTTCGTCACAATCTCGCCGTCGGCCTCCAGCAGTACCTGGAGGCAGCGGCCCGCGGTCGCACCGAGCGATACGCTCAGCGCGTCATCTCGCCGGGAGACGAGAGCGAAGGTGTCGGTATCGAAACCCGCGATGTCACCGATAAGGAACTTGACCATAAATCGTCGCGAAGGCGTGGGACACCCTGGCGCAGTGTTGAACAGGAGCGCGACAGAGACCGGATCGTTCTGATGACGGAATTCGACGTCTATCGCGTTGCAGCATGTTACTCCCTGAGCGGTTGCGCGGGGACGGGGCCGGGATCGCCAAGTGTGCGCCTTCGATCACCACGGCGACACTGTCAACATTGGCAGCCCTTGGTCTTGGCCACCGTGATGGTCTCGTCTGCCGTCCAACGTCGACATGTGCACTCGCCCAATGCGGGGGGCGAGCGCAAGCCCGGGGACACCCTTGCCGAATCGCCTGGACGATGAGCGCTCCATGAATGAAGAACCTGTCGGCGTGCGCAACGTTGACCTGTCAACGTTGACAGTTTTCGCTGAATATTCGCGTGGATACGCTGCCTCCATCTACATGGAGGTATGCGATGAGAGTCGATGTTCAGAGAGGTGCCCAACTGGTCCCGTCCACCCGTTCCGAGATTGCGCGCTTTCGCCACAGGGTTTTCGTCGAGAAACTGGGTTGGCATGTTCAGGCCTCCTCTGTCTGTCCTCGACCGACGGAGGGTGAGGAGTCCGATGAATACGATCATGACGACACCGTCTACGTCACACTGCGCGGCCGGGAAGACGCCATTGTGGGATGCGCGCGTTTACTGCCGGCGAAGAACCGGTATCTGCTCGGTGACCATTTCCGACATCTCGTCGACGACCTCCGGGCCGCCGTCGATGTTGGCGACGCCGTCGAGGCCACAAACGCGTCGGCGGGTGCGAAATACGGCTGCGCGAGTCACGTGGTCGACACGCCCGTGTGGGAGCTGTCGCGATTCGCGTGGGATCAGCCGGAGCCGAACATGCCCAGGGGCGCCGGGCGCGAAGCCAGCCACGGAGCGCATGAACTCCTCAGAGCTGCGGTGTTCACGGCACGGGCCCTTGGCGCGCGGCGTCTGATCGGTGTGACCTTCGTGAGCCTGGCACGCTTGTTCGTGCGCATCGGGGTGCCGACACACAAGCTCGGTGCGGCCTATCGCATCGATGGGCGTTGGGTCGCTGCCTATCGCATCGACATCGACGCACAGACGCTGACCGCACTCGGCCTCTCGGGGGCGGCGCCGCAAGTCTCGCATACGGCGCCCTGGGGGGCGCCGTGCGAGGAGTCCGAGGTGATCCTTCCCGCGCGCGCTACCGCAAGCGAGTGCGTCAGCCCCACATGACCAGGCGAATCGCGCTCTGCACCTTGTTGCGGCAGCCGGTCTTGTCCAGGCAATTGAGGATGTGAAAGTTGACTGTGCGAGTGGAGACGCCGAGGATATCGCCGATCTCGTCGGCGGTTTTCCCCTCGGCCGTCCAAAGCAGCACTTCGCGTTCGCGCGCCGACAGCGAGTCGAAATCGAACGGCGGGTGCTGGGGGCGCAGCAGCCGGCTCATCGACTCGTGCGTGTAGTTCGCGAGTACACCGACACCGATCCGGAGCGACTTCAATTCCACGTCGTTCAGCGCGTCATGGGTCCGTCCGAAGCTCAACAGTCCGAACTCGCCGTGTGGGCCCCAACTGGAGCGGGCTACACCGTGCTTCAGACCAAAGTCATGCGCATCGCGCCAGAACGCGTCAGCGGGGATGAGCGTGGGGTCGCGCCATTTGATGAGGTATTGGCATTGCGTGCCGGCGTGCACCGTCGGATCGACCGCGAGATAGCCTCGCTCGCTGTACCGCGCCATCCAGCCGGCGGGGTAGCTGTCGAACACGCGGACTTCCGACTGGGTGGCGCTGCGGGGATGTCGAAAGCCGTACGAGCAATATTCGAAACCGATGCGTTGTGCGAACTCGTTGACGCGTGCAAAGAGAGTGTTCGCGTCATTTACTTCTCCACAGTCGTCGCGAATCGTTTCCAGCAAATGCATCAGAGCGGGCATGATGCCTCCCGAAGGCGCGGCACCTTGAAGACACCGGGCGGTCCGGTGTTTTTTGCCGCTCCGTCAGTTCCGTACGCGCGCACGACTTCTCCATGGCGATGTTGGCCACGGGCCCCGATGAAGGATGAAAGCGTCGGAATCGAAATTGAATAACTGCAACTGATGGTGAAGCTCACGCAGGCCGTCGAAACTGCATGCCACGACAATGCAGGAATTAAAGGCTACGTACCGGAACGGGTGACTTATGTCACGTGTAAAAAACTGAAATACTCGCTCCGATGCGATGAAGAATATCAACCGGATTTTGGTATTTCAATGAATGCATCTAAAATATCGAAAAACGGGACATCTCGATTTTCAAGATAATTTTTTGTTATTTTAAATGTATTGAAATCAATGGTTTGTGGAATATTCGACGTGAATCCCACGTGGTCGTGGCTGCTTGGGAAGCATTTTTTGTGTTGATGATTGGTATAAAAATTGTGTAAAAATTTCCAGATTTTTTAAATAAAGGTTTAAAAAAATCGAAGAGTTTTTTGGGTGATTTAAAATCGAATTGTTGTCGTTATTCGGTGGCGTGGTTTCGGCAAATTGTTTTTTGATTGAGGGTCAGGGTTGATTCGCCTTCATCGCGGCTCGAATGAGTTCGGTGAGTGCATTTGCGTCGATGGGTACACCTTGATGGAAATCGATGGCGCGGCGGGTATTACCTTCGAGGCTGGCGTTGAAGAGGCCTGAGGGGTCGGGAAGGGAGGCGCCTTTGGGGAAGGTCATCTTGACGGTGGTCTTATAGGTTTCGCCGGTGCAGAGGATGCCATTGCAGGACCAGACGGGGACGCGCCATTTCCATTCCTCGACGATGTTGGGGGAGGTTTGGGTGATGATTTGGCGGAGGTGTGCGAGGATGGTGCCGCGCCAGTCGTTCAGTTCGGCGATGCGGGCGTCGATGAGGGCGGCGGCTTCGGTGGCGTTGGGAAAGGATTTCTTCATGTCGCGGTCTCCGGAGGTGACACGATAGAGGAAGCGACATTGTAGCGGGGCGATTGGTGTGCGTAGGCGGGAGGAGGGAGGGGGAATGGGGAAGGGGGAAATACAGCGGGGGGAAATACAGCGGGTTGGGGGGTGGAAGGGGGAAGACGGACCGCGGTGCCTTTTCGAACCGAGTTGGGTCTATGTCTGAGGGGCGGAAAGGTGCCGCGGTCCGTCGGGGGGCGTGCAGTACCGGGGGGGGGGGGG
>NZ_AYXJ01000025.1:0-160346 GCF_000681415.1 Pandoraea sp. E26 | reverse complement strand
CCACCGCCACCACCACCGCCGCCACCGCCGCTGTGGCCGCCGCAGCCGCAACCGCCCGCGCCACCAATGCCGATCCCCACACCGCCGCCGGGGCCGCCTGGGCCGCCGAAGGCTCCCAGCCCTCCGAAGCCCCCGCCGCCGAAACCCATCCCACCGCCGCCGCCACGTCCGCCACCCCCTCCGGCGGCATATGACGCATTGATCGAAATGCCGCACAGCATGGCCACCGCCGCCGCACCCACCATCGTCGCCTTGAACCCGTTCATGGTCCCCTCCCCGCGCACGCGCAATCTCATTCCGAAACACGCGGAACCCCGCCAGAAGGTTCAGCGTTACGGCGTGGACGCGTCAGCCAAATTCGTGGGCAATAGCGAGCTCTCCCGTGAACGCATGCACAGGGGAGCCTTGCCAACAGCCTGCGGGAATTCCGGGTTGGCGCGTCGCCATACGCGATTCACAGACGCGAATTCCGTGCCAGACGACTCAACCCATTGATTTAAAAGAAATTAATAACTCAATTTCCGAGACATCGGGACCGGGTGTACGGAAAATGTATCGTTCGTGAAACGCTGAAATCGCCTGCCCCTGCTCCAACGCCTCGTCAACGACATATACACGACGCGCCGACGTCCCTCGACGCCACGCCAGGCAAGCATTCCGGCGCAAGACAACCCGATCACGCGAATCAGTTCGCGTCGATCACTTCGGCCGACGATTCGCGCAGGCAGGCGGCGAACAACTGCGCGGCCGGCGTTGTCGTGTCTTCGCGCCAGTACAGAATCGCCTCGCCCAGCGGTCCCAGCGGCGGCAACGGCAGCACGCGCATCGTGCCGCGCTGCACGTAGCGGCGCGCGAGCGAGAGCGGCAGTATCGAGACGAAATCGCCACCGCGCAGCAGCGACAGATTGAGCGCCAGCGAGCTCGATTCGATGGCTGGGCGTTGCAAGGTCACACCGTGCTCGGCCAGAATCTCCGCCATCGTCGCGAACGCCGGTGAGCCCCGCATCGGCGTGATCCAGCGCACGTCCCGCAGGTCGTGCCATGCCACGGGCGTATCGGGTCCGCCTAACGCGTGACGCGCGCCCACCACGAACACGAACGGCTCGTGATGCAACGCTTCATGGCGCATCACCGGCAAGTGCCCGGTCACGCGGTTGCGCCCGAGCGCCAGATCGAGGTTCCCCTCGTCCATCATTTTCAGGAGTCGATCCAGCGTCGCCTCCACGAACGAGAAAGAAGCGTTCGGGGCGCGACGCGTGAACAGCTCGACCGCATGCGCGATCAGCGGTTGCGGGATCGTGACCACGGCGCCGAAGCGCACATGACCGGCCGTCCCGGCGGTCAATGCGCTGACGTCGCGCCTCGCCAGTTCGATCTGCCGCAGGATCTCCCGCCCGCGCTCGATGAGCACGCGCCCGATCCCGGTCAATTCGACGGCGTTGCCCACGCGCCGCACGACCGGCGCACCGAGGGCGTCCTCGATCTCCGCGATCTGCTTGGAGATGGCGGGCTGCGTGACATGAAACGCCGCCGCCACGCGCGTGACCTGACGCAGTTCGCCTAGCGCGACGAGAATGCGCAGGTGCCCAAGCTTCAGGCCGCTGCGGAAAAAGCGTTCCATCGAATCGCCGGGCGTGGCGCCCGATGAGATCGTGTTCATGACGGCAATGAGAGGAAGCGACGCCCCAATCATAACCAAATGGTAATGTCGCGCACGCAAAGTGTGATTTGCCGCGCGGGCCGTCGCCCCCTTACTCTTCGAACGAGCAGCGATGTCGCACAGCATTCCCGCGAGGCAACGACGACCGGCACCGGGTGCATTGCCCGCCGCGCGCCGAGACTTCGCGCATAACCGAACGTGCGCCACGCTGCCGGATAATTCGACGTGCCCCACGGCACGCATCCACGGAGACAACATTCATGAGCACGTCCCTTTCCGACGGCGCGCAGCCGCACGCCGGCGCACTCGCCGCGCTGGACCCGACGCAGCGCGACGCGCTGTATCGCAAGCTGACCTGGCACATCATCCCGTTTTTGTTCCTCGCGTTCATCGTCGCGTACATCGACCGCGTGAACGTGAGCTTCGCGAAGTTGCAGATGCTCACGGACCTCTCGCTGTCGGAGACCGTCTACGGCGCGGGCGCCGGTGTGTTCTTCCTCGGCTATTTCATCTTCGAGGTGCCGAGCAATCTGATCCTTCACCGGGTAGGCGCGCGCATGTGGATCGCGCGCATCATGGTCACCTGGTCGATCATTTCGTGCCTGACGATGTTCACGCAGGGCCCGGTGTCGTTCTACGTGCTGCGCTTCCTGCTCGGCGTGGCCGAAGCCGGGTTCTTCCCCGGCATCGTGCTGTATCTGGCCACGTGGTTCCCGTCGAACAAGCGCTCACGGATCATTGCCCTGTTCATGGTCGCGATTCCGGTCTCGGGCGCCATCGGCGGTCCGTTGTCGGGCTGGATCATGCAGCAGTTCGGCGGGTTGCACGGCTTTGCGGGATGGCAGTGGCTCTTTCTGATCGAAGGGGTCGCGTCGCTCGCCGTGGGTATCGCGGCCTTCTTCGTGCTGCAGGATCGCATCGAGACGGTGACGTGGCTGAGCGCCGACGAGAAGCGCATGCTGGCGCAGGACCTCGCCGCCGACGACAGCACGCGTGCGCGTCATAGCGTGCGCGAGGTGTTCGGCAACGGCAAGGTGTGGCTGCTCGGCCTGCTCTACTTCTGCATCGCGATGGGCAATTACGGCCTCGTGTTCTGGATGCCGACGATGATTCGCGCGGCGGGCGTTGCCAACCTCGGCAACATCGGGCTGCTCTCCGCGGTGCCGTCGCTCATCAGCGCGGTGGCCATGATTCTCGTGGCCGGCCATGCGGATCGACGCAACGAACGCCGCGTGCACGTGGCCGTGTGCTGCCTGCTGGGCGCCGCCGGCATGCTCGCCTCCGTGTTGCTCGCCCAACACCTGTGGTGGTCGATCGCCGCGCTCATCGTCGCCGCCATCGGCATCAACTCGATCGCGCCGGTGTTCTGGGGCATTCCCACGGCCATGATGAGCGGGGCGGGCGCCGCCGCGGCCATCGCGCTGATCAACTCGACCGGCAATCTCGCCGGCTTCGTCAGCCCCTACGTGATCGGCTATCTCAAGGACAGCACCGGGCAACTGCTGCCGGGCATGATCGTGCTGGCATGCGCGCTCGTCGCCGGCGCGTTGCTCGTACTCTCGCTCAAGCCGCAACGGGGCCAGGCATGAGCGCGCGCGTTTGCCTCGTGACCGGTGCCGCCACGGGTATCGGCGCCGCGACCGCCCTGCGCTTCGCGCGCGACGGGTGGGCCGTGGCGATCAACAACTTCGACGACAGCACCCGCGCGGCGGCCGAGGCCGTGGCCGCCCAGTGCCGTCAGGCCGGCACGCAAACGCTCGTCGTGGACGCCGATGTGGGAGACGATGCCGCGTGCCGCCGCATGGTCGACGCGGTGGCCGCGCAATGGGGCAGGCTCGACGCCCTGGTCAACAGCGCCGGCACCACACGGGTGATCCCGCACGGCGATCTCGACGCCATCGACGCGGGCGAGTTTGAACGCGTCTACCGCGTGAACCTCGTCGGCATGTTCCAGATGACGCGTGCGGCCGCACCGCTCATGCGCGAGCGCGTCTCGGGCGCGGCGTCGGCGAGTGTCATCAACATTTCGTCGCTGGCGTCGCTCAACGGCACCGGGTCATCGATCGCTTACGCGGCGTCGAAGGGTGCGGTGAACTCGCTCACGCTCTCGCTCGCCCGCAATCTCGCGCCGCACGTACGCGTGAACGCCATCGCACCGGGCATGGTCGACGACGGCTTGCTGCGACGCGTGCTCGGGGACGACGCCTATGCCCGTGTGGTCGACGGCATGCGCGAGAACGCACCGCTCAAGCGCGTGTCGCAGCCGTCGGAAATCGCCGAACTGGCCTGGTTCCTCGCCGCCCATGCGCCCGCGATGACCGGCCAGGTGCTCGCCATCGAAAACGGCCTGCTGCTCAACACGTGAGCATCGCGCCCCAAGGAAGCCCCCCATGACAGATCTGCACAAACACCGCTCGCGCACCGTCACCGAAGGCGTGACGCGCACGCCGCACCGCGCCTTTCTGCGCGCCACCGGCCTGGACGACGACGCCATCGACAAGCCGTTCGTCGCGATCGTGGATACCTTCGGCGAGAACACGCCCTGCTCGATGTCGCTCAACCAGATCTCGGACAACGTCCGACTGGGCGTGGCCGCCGGAGGCGGCGTGCCGATTCGCGGCTCGGCGATTTCCGTGTCGGACGGCACCTCGATGAACCACTCGGGCATGCGCTTCTCGCTGGTCTCGCGCGAGACGATTGCCGACAGCGTCGAGCTGTTCGTGCGCGCCCACTGCTACGACGCCCTCGTGGGCGTGGCGGGCTGCGACAAGACCCTGCCCGGCATTCTGATGGGCATGGTGCGCGTGAACGTTCCCGGCGTATTCCTGTTCGGCGGCGCCATGCTCCCCGGCGTGGCGCCCGATGGCTCGCAGGCCACCATCCTCACCGCCATCGAGGCGGTAGGCGCGGCGCAGCGAGGCGACATGTCCGCGCAGACACTGCGCGGCATCGAAAAGCGTTGCACCCCGACCGCCGGCTCATGCCCGGGACAGTTCACTGCCAATACGATGGCCATGGTGGCGGAGGTGCTCGGTCTCGCCCCGCTCGGCTCGGCGATGGTGCCCGCGGTCTACAGCGAACGCATCGCGATCGCCCGGCGCGCCGGCGAGCACGTCATGCGCGCGCTGCGCAACGGCGGGCCGCTGCCACGCGACCTGGTCACGCGCGAGAGCCTCGAGAATGCGTGTGCCGCCGTGGCGGCCACCGGAGGCTCGACCAACGCCATGCTCCACATCCCGGCCATCGCGCATGAGGCCGGCATCGAATTCACGCTCGACGATGTCTCCGAAGTGCTCGCACGCACGCCGCTCATCGGCGACATGCAGCCGGGCGGACGCTACCTCGCGGTGGACCTGCATCACGTCGGCGGCGTGCCGGCCGTGCTCAACGCGCTGCTCGCCGGCGGACACCTTCACGGCGACACGCTCACGCAAAGCGGCGAGACGCTCGAAGTCGCATTGCGCGCCTTCCCCGGACCCGACGGACGCGTGGTCAGACCGCACACCGAACCGCTCTCGCCAAACGCCGGACTGGTGGTCCTGCGCGGCAACCTCGCACCCGACGGCGCAGCGCTCAAGACCGCCGGTCTGAAGCAACTGGTGTTCTCGGGCACCGCCCGTGTTTTCGAGACGGAAGAGGACTGCATGGCGGTGGTGTCCGCGGGCACCTATCGCGAAGGCGACGTCCTCGTGATCCGCAACGAAGGTCCCAAAGGCGGCCCGGGAATGCGCGAGATGCTCAGCGTGACGGCGGCGATCTACGGACAGGGCATGGGCGAGAAAGTCGCGCTGCTCACCGACGGCCGTTTCTCGGGCGCCACGCGCGGCATGTGCATCGGCTACGTCGGCCCGGAAGCGGCGTCGGGCGGTCCGATCCGTTTGCTGCGCGACGGCGATCGCATCCACATCGACGCGATCCGGGGCACGCTCGACGTCGAACTCTCCGACGAAGCGCTGGCCGCGCGCGCGGCCGAGGCGAAGCCGTTCGTGCGCGCGCGCCTCGGCGGCGTACTGGAGAAGTATGAAGCGCTCGTGCGCCCGGCCAAGTTCGGCGCCGTGACCCATTCGGGGGCCGTCGACTGGCCCTACGAAGCCTCGCTCGGAGAAACGCCGACCCCGGAGGAAGCGAAGCGATGACAACCCAGCGCGTAGGTTTTTGCGGCATCGGCCGCATGGGCGAACCGATGGCGCGGCGCCTGCTCGCCGCCGGACACGATGTCGCCGTCTGGAATCGGTCCGGCGCCAAACTCTCGGCGTTGACCGAAGCCGGTGCCATCGCCTGCGCCACGCCACGGGCGCTTGGGGAAAGCGTCGACATCGCGCTGCTCTGCCTCGGCGACGGCAAGGCCGTGGAGGACGTGGTCTTCGGCGAGCACGGCCTCGTGCATGCCACCACGCCGCCGCGCTTTCTCGTCGACCACTCCACGTTGTCGCCTGCGCTCACGCGCACGCTCGCCTCGCGCTGGTCCAAGGCCACCGGCAATGGGTGGATCGATGCGCCGGTCTCGGGGGGCACGGGCGGTGCCGAAGCGGGCACGCTGGCCATCATGGCGGGCGGGCCCGCGCAGGCGATCGAGTCCGTGACGCCCGTGTTGCGCGCGTTTGCCTCGCGCGTCACGCGCATGGGCGACATCGGCGCCGGTCAGACCACGAAGCTCGCGAATCAGGCCATCGTGGCGACCACCCTCGCCGGGCTGGCGGAGGCCTATGTGCTCGCCCGGCGCAACGGCATCGATACGGTGGCCGTGCCGATGGCGCTGCAGGGCGGCTGGGCCGACTCGATACTGCTTCAAACGCTGTGGCCGCGCATGGTGAATCCGCCCGAGCATGCCACCGGCACGGTGCGCGTGATGCTCAAGGACCTCGATGCGATTGCCGAACTCGCGCATTCGAGTGCGACCGTGCAGCGCGTGCTGCCGGAAGTACGCCGGCTGCTCCGGGACGCGGTTGCCCGCGGCATGGGCGAGTGGGATCTGTCGCAGGTCTATCGCATTGGCGAGGCGCAGAGCGCGCCCGACGCCTGACGGTCCAGGCGCCGCCGCACGGCGTCCGGCCATGAAAAAAGCCATGTCCGTAGCCGGACATGGCTTTTTCATTCGG
This sequence comes from Pandoraea sp. E26, assembly GCF_000681415.1. NCBI lineage: Bacteria > Pseudomonadati > Pseudomonadota > Betaproteobacteria > Burkholderiales > Burkholderiaceae > Pandoraea > Pandoraea sp. E26. The sequence goes on along the minus strand of NZ_AYXJ01000025.1, from coordinate 153,587 downwards.
GCTCGCCTCACGCGACCCCGCCGTTACTTCACCTGCACCGTCGCAAAGTACTGACGACCAAACGGGCTCACCTGGTAGCCCGAAACACCGGCACGCGTGATGACCGCGGCGACCGGATGCGCCAGCGGAATCCACAGGGCGTCGTCCTTGATCATCTTTTGTGCCGCCTGGTACTTCGCCGTGCGCGCCGCCAAGTCGTGCGTGCGTTTTCCGTCGGCGATCAGCCTGTCGAGATTGGCGTCGCAAAAGCGCGCGAAGTTGGTGCCCGAGGTCACGGCCGCGCAGCTGAATTGCGGCGTGAGGAAATTGTCCGGATCGCCGTTGTCCCCCGACCACCCCATGAACAGCAGGTCATGCTCGCCCGCCTTGCCGCGTCGGATCAGCTCGCCCCACTCCACCGTCTTGATCTGGGCCTTCACGCCGATCTTCGCGAGATCGCTTTGCAGCATCTCGGCGCCCACGCGCGGATTCGGGTTGAGCAGGCTGCCGGCCGGACGTGTCCAGATGGTCGTCTCGAAGCCCTTGGGAAAGCCCGCGTCGGCGAGCAGCTTCTTCGCCTTCTCGACGTTCAGCGGATAATCGGCGACCTGGCTGGCATAGCTCCATGTGTTCGGCGGGTAGACGTTGACCGCCGGCGTGGCCGATCCCTCGAAGACCTGCTTGACGTAGTTCGGCTTGTCGAACGCCAGGTTCAGCGCCTGACGCACGCGCACGTCGTTCAGCGGCTTGTGCTGCGTGTTGATTGCCACGAACGCCGTCATGAATGCCGGGGTCTGCACGACCCTGAGGGTCTTGTCGCCGCGCGCGGCCTGCACGTCGAGCGGCTTGGGCGACAGGGCGATCTGGCACTCGCCGACCTTCACCTTCTGCGCCCGCACCGCCGGATCGGGCACGATCGTGTAGATCAGACGCTCGGACGCGGGCGCGCCGCCGAAGTAAGTCTTGTTGGCGTCGTAGCGCACCACGCTGTCCTTCTGATAGCTGCGCAGGATGAACGGGCCGGTCCCGATGGGCTTCGCATTCATCTCGTCCGTCTTGTCGAGGGCCACCAGCTTGTCGGCGTACTCCGCCGAATAGATCGACGCAAAGCCCATCGACAGCATCGAGAGGAACACGGCGTCCGGTTCGGAGAGCGTGAAGCGAACAGTGTGATCGTCGACCTTGCGCACCGACTTGATCAGCTTGCCCAGCGACAGCGACTGCGCATGCGGGAAACCGGACGGCGTGAGCTTGTGCCACGGCGCGTTGTCGTTGAGCATGCGATCGAAGGTGAAGACGACGTCGTCGGCATTGAACGCGCGCGTGGGCTTGAAGTACTCGTTGCTGTGGAAGCTCACGTTCGGGCGCAGCGTGAACGTGTAGGTGAGCCCGTCGGGACTCACCTCCCACTTCGTCGCCAGGCTCGGCACCACCTTGGCCTGTGCCGCGTCGAACTCGACCAGCCGGTTGAACACCGTATCGGCCGATGCGTTGGTCGTTGTCAGCGAGTTGTAGCGCACGACATCGAAGCCCTCGGGGCTCGCTTCGGTGCACACGGTGAGCGCCTTGGCATGAGCCGCGAGCGGCACCATCGGCAGGGAAAGGGCGGCCAGAACGGCAGCCAGCGTACTACGCGGGCAACGGCGCATGAGCTTCTTCTCCAGGAAGTCGATGACATTGGGCGAAACAGCGGGCCAGAATAGCGCAAATTCAGGACACCTGCCTTTCTCCACCGGCATCGCCGTGTCGGCGGTGTTGTCGTCTCCCAAAGATTTCCGTCAGTTTTGCCAACCGAATGCCCGCACGCGATGCACGATGCTGTCGCGCGCGGCCACGACGGTCAGACGCGAGCTGACCGACATGTCATACAGGTAGCGTGTGCGCCCCGCGTAGGGCACGCTCACGTAAGGATGCGCGAGTAGCGGCACATCCGCGCTCGACGTCAACACATCCCCTTCGCCCGAGAGCCTTGCCAGGCAGAGACGATGCGCCGTGTCGCGCGCCACGGCCAACGGATCGGTCCCGCCGGACGACGCCTCCGGCGCCGTTGCCGTTGCCATTGGCCACGCCGGTCGGGCATCGCCAGCGTCGCCATCGTCGGCGCCGCCTGGCGTCGGCGCGTGCGCCGCCAGCGCGAGCGGCCCCTGCCCCATTGCCACGAACAGCCAAAGACCCGCGTGAGCCATGTCAATCCAGACCTTGCCGTGCGGACCGTCGCACGCCAGCCTCGACACGCCGGGCGTGGCGGCCGGCACAGGCGCCTGCGCCGGCGTGCAACGGAACCAGCGGCCGAAGATCCATCGCAAGGCGATGCGCTCCGACAGGAAACGATGACGCATCTGCGCGCGCGGCAACCGCCGTGCGAGCGAATGCTCTGCGGCCGAAAGCCAGGTCGCGCCGTCGTCCGGGCCGCCCGCCGCCGCGCCCGTGGCGCCGAACGGACGCCCAGCCAGCAAAAAACGCCACAACCACAGCTCGTCGACGCCACACTCGCAGTGCGACGCCCCCGCGCGGACATCGCCCGCCGCGCCCGCCGCAGCCATGTCGCTGCTTGCCAACGCACGATGACGGGCGTCGCCCGTGAGCTTTCGGTCGCCCTGCCCGAACTGCCCCAACGGCACGTACGTCAGGGACGGCGTCGGAATCGAAGCGACGCACGGCGTCAGATCGACGGTTCGTTTCAACATCAACACTTGCGACCTCCGCAGGTGAGGTCTCCCATGACGTGTCCTGCCTTCCCGTCATCGGCGGCCATTCATTTGATAATGAGAATCATTATCAAATGTTAGCACAAGACGCCGTGTTAGACGAAGGGTCGCCGGGTGGGAAATTCCATATAGCGTGGCGGATTCGTCAGGTGCGATGCTTTCCGGGCACCTGCGGTGCGGGGGTGACGGGGTGACGTCCGGGAATCGTGGCGATCCGCCCGAAACTCTGACGAAGGCGCGCGGGCGGCCGCATGGCCTCCGCGCGCCGAAGCGTCAGGCGCCGGCGGGCAGCGGCGGGCGGTAACCCAGCGCGTGGCTGGCGGCGAGCGCTTCGCGGCGCACGGCTTCGCCGATGGGGCCGTCCAGGCTTGGATCGAATCCTCCCGTCGCGCCCAGCGCCGTGATCACGCCGACGAGCCGACCGTCGTAATTGAAGACCGGCGCCGCGAGTGCGCTGATGCCCGTCAGGTTCGTATCGCGAACGCTCGCGCCCTGTGCCGCGCGCACCGCGGCACGCAGTGCGCCGATGGGCTCCTCGGCGTCGAGCAGCGCCCGTTGATCCGGCGAGGCATGCGCCAGTTCCGCCTCGGCCATGGCAAGCACCTGAGGGTCGTCGAGCAGGCCAAGGAATACGCGTCCGGCCGCCGACCACAGGACCGACATGACGGAGCCGATGCGCACATTGATCGTCACCGGCAACCCCGGCTCCTCGAAGCGCACGATGGTCGGCCCCTTGTTGCCCATCACGGCAATGAAGCACGTGACGTCGAAGGCTTCGCGCAACCGCACCAGTCCGGGTTCGGCCGCGCGCACCGGATCCGCCTGGCGCATCGCGGCCACGCCGATGAGCATGGCTTCCAGCCCCAGATAGTAATGTTGCGAGTCGGCATCCTGGGCGACCAGCCCCTCTTCCACCAGACTCATCAGGTAACGATGTACCTTCGCGGGACTTTGCTGAACGTGCGCGGCAAGGGCGGTCAGACTGGCGCGCCCGCCCAGCCGGGCCAGCCCCTTGAGGACCACCATGCCGGTTTCGGCGGACTGAACACGCTGCCGGCGACCGCGCTCGCGCGGCGCGTCGACGGGCTCGCTGTCGGACGCCGCGACGCGGTTCGTCACCGGGGAAGACGCCGCCGCGCTGCGCGGACGGCCTGCTGTGGATCGTTTGCTTGTCGTCATCGGCGAGATTTTATGATGCAAATCGAGATTGGCCGATGTCGCTAGCCCTAGAGGTTAACCCCAGTCCACCAATTTACGCAATGCGTATTATATTTACGCTTAACCAACACAGAGAACGGGAACACGCGTGCGACGACGCATCGCGCGACTCCCATCGAGACGAGGAGACGTCCGTGTCATTCGCGGGCGAGCGTTGCCGCCACGCACACGCCGCCTGCCCACGCGGCGCTCCTCTACACTTGAAATATTGCGTGTGTCGCCGCGCGCCCTGCATGGGTTGACGTGGATCGGCCTCGCCCCTGACCGAGAGAGCGTGAACGGATGAGTCAAACGAGTTCCCCCACCGCCGACACCGGCGCCTGCCCGTTTCATCAGGCCACGGCGGCAAAGGCCCCGAACGGATGCCCGATCAGCGCACGCGCCGCCGAGTTCGACCCGTTCGAAGACGGTTATCAGCAGGATCCCCCCGAGTACGTGCGATGGGCGCGCGAGCAGGAGCCGGTGTTCTACAGCCCGAAGCTCGGCTACTGGGTGGTGACCCGCTACGACGACATCAAGGCGATCTTCCGCGACAACATCACCTTCAGCCCCTCGATCGCGCTGGAGAAGATCACGCCGACGGGGCCGGAAGCGAATGCCGTGCTCGCGTCTTATGGTTTCGCGCTCAATCGCACACTGGTCAACGAAGACGAACCGGCGCACATGCCGCGACGCCGCGTGCTGATGGAGCCGTTCACGCCGGAGCATCTCAAGCATCACGAACCCCTCGTGCGCCAGCTTGCGCGCGAATACGTCGACCGGTTCGTGAACGACGGTCGCGCCGATCTCGTCGACCAGATGCTGTGGGAAGTGCCGCTCACCGTGGCCCTGCACTTCCTCGGCGTGCCGGAAGAAGACATGGACAAACTGCGCGAGTATTCCATTGCGCACACGGTCAATACCTGGGGGCGCCCCAAGCCCGAGGAACAGGTGGCGGTGGCGCACGCAGTCGGCAACTTCTGGCAGCTCGCCGGCAAGATTCTCGACAAGATGCGTCAGAACCCGGACGGCCCCGGCTGGATGCAGTACGGCATTCGCAAGCAGAAGGAACACCCGGAAGTCGTCACCGATTCGTATCTGCACTCGATGATGATGGCAGGCATCGTGGCCGCGCATGAGACGACCGCCAACGCCACCGCCAACGCGATGAAACTGTTGCTGCAACACCCCGACGTGTGGCGCGAGATCTGCGAAGACCCGTCGCTCATTCCGAACGCCGTCGAGGAGTGCCTGCGTCACAACGGCTCGGTCGCCGCGTGGCGCCGCCTCGCGACGAAGGACGTCAACATCGGCGGCGTCGACATTGCCGCGGGCGCCAAGCTGCTCATCGTGACGTCGTCGGCCAACCATGACGAAGCCCATTTCGCCGATGCCGACCTGTTCGACATCCGTCGTGAGAATGCCAGCGACCAACTGACGTTCGGCTACGGCTCGCACCAGTGCATGGGCAAGAATCTCGCCCGCATGGAAATGCAGATTTTCCTGGAAGAGTTCACGCGTCGGCTACCGCACATGAAGCTCGCCGAGCAGAAGTTCACGTACGTGCCCAACACGTCGTTCCGCGGCCCCGAGCATCTCTGGGTGGAGTGGGATCCGGCGCAGAATCCCGAGTTGCGCGATCCGTCCATTCTGGCGCGCCATTCGCCGGTGCGCATTGGCGAACCGTCTGGCCACAGCGTGACACGTCCGGTCGTGGTCGAGTCGGTGTCGCCCGTGGCCGACGGTATCGTCAAGCTGCGCCTGGTGGCGCCCGACGGCCGTGCCATGCCGCGCTGGGCACCCGGCTCGCACATCGACGTCGAATGCGGCGATACCGGGCTCTCGCGTCAATACTCGCTTTGCGGCGACCCGGCGGACGTCGGTGCGTTCGAAATCGCCGTGCTGCACGAGCCGCAGGGCCGCGGCGGATCGAACTGGATGCACACACAGGTCAAGGTCGGCGATCGGCTGCGCGTGCGCGGCCCGCGCAACCACTTCCGCCTGGACGAAACCACGCCGCGCGCGATCTTCGTGGCCGGCGGCATCGGCGTCACACCGATTGCCGCGATGGCCCGGCGTGCAAAGGCGCTCGGCATGGATTACGAGATCCATTACAGCGGCCGAAGCCGTCGCACGATGGCGCTCGTCGACGAGCTTCGGGCACTGCATGGCGAGCGTTTGCACTTGTGGGTGAAGGACGAAGGCCAGCGTGCCGATTACGTCGCCTTGCTCGCCACGCCGCAAGCCGGTACGCAGGTCTACGCTTGCGGCCCGGTGCGCCTGCTCGATGCGCTGGCCGAATGCTGCGCCTATTGGCCGGACGATACGTTGCGCGTCGAACATTTCCAGTCGCAGCTTGGCACGCTCGATCCCGAGAAGGAGCATGCGTTCGAAGTCACGCTCAAGGACTCGGGCATCACGTTGACGGTGCCGGCGGACCAGACACTGCTCACGGCGCTGCGCGCAGCCAACATCGACGTGCAGAGCGATTGCGAGGAAGGGCTGTGCGGGTCGTGCGAAGTGCAGGTCCTCGAAGGCGACGTGGACCACCGCGACGTGGTGCTCACGCGCGCGGAACGCGACGCCAACACGAAGATGATGTCGTGCTGCTCACGCGCCTGCGGCAAGAAGCTGGTGCTGGCGTTGTAACGCGCGGCCTCGCTCGAGGCAAAGCAAAGGGGGGGTGCCGCGGCGCCCCCCCCCTTTTTCGTCCCGCGCACGTTACGCGTCGGTGGATACGTCAATGCGCACGGGCACCGTGCGGGTCACGCAGCATGGTGAACAATGCGATGAGCGCCAGCAGCGCGAAGCCACACATGACAGCCACCAGCGGACGCGGCGTGCCATCGTTGAACAGCCCGAGCAGCCCGCCCGCGGCAAAGCCGAAGCCGTACTGGACGCTACCCACCAACGCCGCTGCCGCGCCTGCGCGCGTCGGATGATTGGCCAGCGCGCCCGCGACCGAATTGGCCGTGATGATGCCGCGCAGCGACATGAACAGGAACAGCATCATCACCATGAGCGGCAGCAGCGCGAAGCCCAGCCAAACCGTCGCGCACAGCACCGACGTGACGATCGCGCAGCCGACGATACCCACGCGCATGAGGCGATAGGGCCCGAATTGCCCGACGCGGCGCGAATTAAAGACCGTCATGCCCGCCATGCCCACGATGTTGATGCCGAACAACACGCCGAAGAACTGCGGCGACACGTGGAAGTACTCCATGTACACGAGCGGCGTACCCGTGATGTAGGTGAACGACGCGCCGAAGACCGCCCCGCCCGCGAGCATGTAACCGACGAAATGCGGATCGCGCAGCAGTTGCCAGTACGACGCCGCGACCGCGCGCGGACCGCCCGCCTGACGCGCATGCACCGCCCCCGTCTCCGGCAGGCGCCACAGCGCAAGCATCGCCACCGCGCCGAACAGGGCGAGCACCCCGAAGATCACGCGCCAGGAGGTGAATCGCAGCATCTGGCCGCCGACGAGCGGCGCCACGATCGGCGCCACGCTCATCACCAGCAGCATGATCGAGAAGGCGCGTGCGCTGTTGCGCGGACCGTAGACGTCGCGCACGATGGCCTGCGCTATCACCGGCATCGCACAGCCGCCCAGCGCTTGCACGAAGCGCCACACCATCATGTGATCCATGCTGTCGGCGAAGGCGCAGCCGATGCTGCCGAAGATGTACAGCGCGATGCCCGCCGCCATCGGGCGACGCCGGCCAAAGCGGTCGGCCAGCGGCCCCCAGAGCAGTTGTCCGAACGCGAAGCCGAGGAAGAAGTACGACAGCGTGAGTTGCGCGGCGGCCGCACTCGCGTCCAGCTCATGCCGCATGGTCACCAGCCCCGGCAGGTACATGTCGGTGGAGGCCGGCGCGATCATCATGAACAGGCCGAGAATGCCGAGCAGCACGCGCTCGGACGGCAACGCAGGAGAGAGTTCGGACGTCGATGTCATTGTCGTTCTGGTTATTCAACGCGACGCGTGGCGCATCGCAGAGCCGCCGCAAAATGAACGACGCCCGCCATGATAACGCCGGCGGGCGTCGCACTTTCATACTCGATCGTTATCGGACCCCTAACCGCTGCTCATGGCTGCTCGGACCGGCCTCGACAGTCCCGCAACGCCAGCAACGAGACGCCCTCAACCGGCGGTCGCGGTGCGCAGATTGCCGCGATCGCCGCGTTGGGAACGGGCAATGGCGAGCACACCGATCAACGACACGCATGCCGGCACGGCCGCCGCGAGGAACAGCGACGAGGACGACCATTGCAGGTGCATCAACGCGCCCCCCAGCACGGGACCGAGGACCGAGCCGATCCGGCCGACACCCAGGCTCCAGCCGATGCCCGTGGAGCGCAGCGATGTGGGGTAGTAGGTCGCCGCCAGCGCGTTGAGCGCCGGTTGCCCGCCGATGATCGAGAAGCCCGCGAAGAAGATCGCAATGAAAACGGCCACCATCGACACCATCACTACCGGATTGCCGATGGCCGCGGTGGCCGCAATGGCGATCAGGAAGGTGACGGCCAGCACGCTCGTGAAGCCCACGCGGTCGATCACGCGACCGAGCAACAACGTACCGATCACACCGCCCGCCCACAGCGCGGTACCGGCCATCACGGCGACCTGCGTCGAGTAACCGGCGTCGCGGATCACCGTCGGCAGCCAGTTCGACAGGAAGTACATGTCGAGCAGGTTGGCGAAATTGATGACCCACAGCAGCAGCGTCACCCGTGCGCGGCCGTCCTTGAACAATTCGATGAACGGCACGCCCTTGGCTTTCTGCTCGTCGAGCACGAACTGTGCGCCGACCGGCACGTCGGCGCCGGGCGCGACGCGCAGCAATTGCTTGCGGATGCGCGCGTTGTCGCTCTTCCTGAACATCAGGAACTGAATCGATTCCGGCAGCGAGATCCACATCAGCAGACCCAGCACCAGCGGAATCGCGCCGCCGATGTAGAACACCGCGCGCCAGCCCAGGCTCGGAATGATGGCAGCGGTGATGAGCCCGCCGACCACGCCGCCCAGCGTGAAGCCGCACGACACGATCATCATGAGCGACACGCGCATGCGACGCGGGCTATATTCACCAGCCAGCGCCATGGCATTGGGCATGATGCAGCCCAGGCCCAGGCCCGCGGCGAAACGCCACACGACCAGCTCGGTGATGGTATTGGCGAAGCCCGTGACGAGCATGCACACGGAGAAAAAGAGCGTGGCGCCGATCAGCACCGGGCGCCGGCCCAGCTTGTCGGCCAGCGCCGAGAAGGTCAGCGAACCGACCAGCATGCCGAACAGTCCCGCGCCGAACACCGGGGAGAGCGTCTCCTTGGCGATGCCCCACTCACGAATCACGACCGGCGCGACGTACCCCATGGCCTGCACGTCGAAGCCGTCAACGACCAGGCACATCGCGCACAACACGATCACCCACCATTGGTACGGGCCAAGACGACTCTCGTCGATAAGCGCGCCCACATTCACTTGTGCTGCTTTCATTCTGTCTCCAAACGTTCTCGCAACTTCGTGTCATTGCGTTCCGGTCGAGGCGCCGGTTTCTTGGTTCGTTGCCTCGTGCCAGGCCCCCTGCCCCCTCCAATCGGGTCGACAGGCGATTTCGGGGCAAAACGCGACCGTACCCGGCCATGTTCAGCCCACGAAATTACGCTTTGCGGAAGTTTATCCCGCCGAACGTAAATCGATGCTCAGTGTAAACACTTAGATTCCCGACGGATGCCAGGGGGACAGCACCCTCGACCGGATCGATCCGGCGACCGACCGCACGGCGCACGATGCGAGACCGGTCTGTGGTTTTTCTCCACTTCGGGATGGGAAGCGACCCGAGTTTCTGTTGGAAGATGCTCAGAAGACGACGAGGGTCGTGGGCGTGGCGTCTCGAGGACGATCCGACGATCGAAAAGCGACGAATTGTCGCAGTTGTGGTTTTTCTACAGATTTTTTAAAGAAGGTTTACCCGTCTAGGGATTTCCCTGATATAGTTGCACCTGTCTCCTCCACCTCCTCCTGGTGGATTTCACGGCCAGCAACACGCTGGCCGTTTTTTTTGCGTGCCGGTTCTGTGCGACGCAGACCGCCGCAAGGACGATGGGAGGACAAGGAAGATGAGGGCGCGCGCCAGCCATGGCCCGCGTCGCGCGTTACGCCAAAGGGCACTGGCGCGCTCGTACGGGCACGACGCAACGGCGGCGTTGTGACGAATGCAAGGAAGCGGCGGCGGGTGGCGCCGCGTTCAGTGCGAGGAAGTCGAAGTGGGAGCCGTCGCGCTCTCGTTGGCAACGCGATCCTCGATGCGTTGCTCGATGCGCTTACGAATCTGTGCGGCCGCGGACGACGCGTCTCGCGCCGTAATGCTCGAGAATTCGCAGCGGCCGATGTAGTGACCGTCGCAATAGGCATCGACGGCGCCGTCGAAGCGTTCATCCGCGCGCGGTGTCACGGCACCGGCCAGTTCAAACGGACGCCCTGGCGGCGTGTGGCTGACGTAGTGCCAGGAAAAATGAAATGAGTCGGTCATATGTCCCCTTCCGTAAAGCGACAGCTATGGAACTGCCAGCCAATGCTGTTTTTTCGGAAATCGTAACATGTTCAACAATACCGTCCGACAATCGGAAAAAAAAGCGGCTCGCCAAGACGGCGAGCCGGACAGTCCGTGGAGGTCGGGGGCACTTCATGACCACGGTGCTTTCACTCTAGTCCCGAATCCCTGTCGTTATTCTCGGTAATTTGCCTGATGCGCGCACGGCAGTGTGCCGAACCGCGTCAGCCTCGCTCGGGGACACGCGCCGTATCGCAAGCTCCGCCGGCAGGCCGCCTGCCCGCATCATCGCCCATGTTCACGCGCGCTCGCCAGGCGCATCGACCGCCTCCGGCGCCCGTGCGCCGGCCACACCGGAACCGAGTGCATCGGCCGGCACTGCCTTGCCGAACAACCAGCCCTGCCCGATGGCGCGCGGCGACAGCGCGAGCATGTAGTCTGCCTGCGCCTGGGTTTCGATCCCCTCGACAATGACATCCACCTCGAGCAGCGCGGCCATCTTGCAGATCTGATCGACGATGGCGCTGCCCACCGCGTCGCTCCCGATTGCGTGCGTGAACATCCGGTCGATTTTCAGCGCGTCGACGTTCAATGTCGACAGGTAGGCGAGATTGGAAAAGCCGGTGCCGAAATCGTCGATATGGATCTGGTAGCCATCCGCACGCAGCCGGTCGAGTGCCTCTCGCAACCGCTTCATGTTATCGGTCGAGCGCTCAGTGATCTCCAGTGCGATCTGCGCCCGTGGCACGCGCAGCGATGCCGCCATGTGGTTGAGGTAGGTATGGAAACTGCGGTCGACGACGTCCGCCGCGGCGAGATTGATGCTGATGTGAAACTCGGGGTCGGCCAAGGCCCGCCCGTGCATCTCGATGAGCGCACGGCGCACGACCTGTCGGGTGATGAGCCCGAGCACACCGCGCCGTTCCGCGATCGGGATGAACATATCGGGGGAAATCGGCGCGCCTGAGTTGTCGTTGAGCCGCGCGAGCGCCTCCACCCCCACCATCTTGCGATCGCTCAGGCGCACCAGCGGTTGATAGACCACGTGAATGCCCCCGGCTTCCGCGGCCTGCTGCGTCACCCAGTCAATGGACGTTCGGTATCGCCGGCGCGCTCGCCAGGACAACCCGACCGATCCTCCTGCCAGTCCACCGATCGCCAGCGCCAGCGCCAGCCCGGTTGGGTTGCCGGCAAGGCTCGACGACACGTACACGGCCGAGGCACACACGTCCGCCCGGTTCGAGCAAGCCGAGTAGCGTCGCACGACCCCGACATCGAGCCAGCGCGACGTCTCGCCCGGCCGGATGCGCTGCTGGTCATCGAACAGGCCGGCACGCCAGAACTGGAAACGCATGTCGCTCGTCGACGCCACCGACGCGAAGCCCCGGGCGGGCGTGACCAGCCGGTCAGGCAGCACCGGCGGGCTGAATACGACCACGTCCCCAAGACCAACCGCATTGACGCGTACGCCGGGCGTGACGATGCCCGTGAGCGTATGCCAGAGCTTCAGGCCGTTGCGGGTTTCGTGACTCGGGGGAGGCAGTTCGGGCGCCGACGCCAGACGGCCGGCCACCGCGGAGCACAGCAGGTGCGAGCCGTGCACGCGCGCGATGTCGTGGAAATAGGGACTGCGCATGGCGACGCGGCGCAGCGCGAGGATGTCCTCGTCGGTGCAGGGCACCGCACCGCTGTACATCGCGCTTTGCAGTGCGTCGCGGCTCGAGACCGACGCGTCGCTCATGAAGCCCATGATGTCCTGCACGTACGCGCGCAGCCGGAAGTCGTCGATGCGCGTCTGCACGATCTGTCCGACCACCAGCATGATCAGCATGCCGGCGATCGCCCCCGCCAGCACCGGCAGCCAGCGAGCCAGCCTTTGTAGCGTTTGCATGGCGTGTGCCGTCCACGTGACGCCCCGGATCCCTGCGGGGGCATGGCGGAAGTGTAGCGCACTGCCACGCCGATGTATCGGATTGCCACACGAGTGCGCGCGAGGCCGCGCCATGTCGCAAAGAACCGCGGCGCCGCCGGCCCCGCCACCCCGCTCCGCGGGGCATTGCGCGGACATTCGGCAGTAGGACGAATTGGGGTCGGCGCCCGGTTAAAGTGGCGCCCTACGCCTTCACCCTCACGGCTTCGCCATGACGCTCAAATTTCGCAATCCGGCGAACGGGGATGTCGTCGAGATCACATACCTGTCGTGTGTCGCGGCCTTCTTCCTCGGCCCGCTCTATCTGATGGCCTACGGCTTCCCGTGGCACGCACTCGCGTGGATCACGCTCGCCATCGGCCCGGCGCTGATCTGGAAATCGGCGCTCGCGCTCTCGCTACCCGCCACCTGCCTGCTCTACTCGCTGCTGATTCACCCGCTGCTCGTGGGCCGCCTGCGTGCCAACGGCTGGGCCAGTGCAAGCGACGCGGACGTTGCCAGTGCCGGCCAGCGAGGCTACGACGCCTACCGGGCGAGCGCCTCCACGCGCGGCAAGACCGGCATCGTCCTCGCCCCGGTAGTTCCAGCCCCCGCGTTGGATGTGCGGAGTGCGAACCAAAGTGCAGACATTCTCCCCGACGAAAAGGCGTGCCTTTACTGCGGCGAATACGTCAAGCTTCAAGCCGTGCGCTGTCGTCACTGTCTGGCGAGTCTGCCGGCTGCATCGCAATAAAGCGCTCGAGTGCCGCCGACCCGTGGTCTTCGCGATAGGCGAGACTGATCGGCGCGAGCGGCACCTTGCCCTCGATCGGCCAGAACCCCATGCCCGGCGTACGAATCTGACTGACCGACGCCGGCACCAGCGACACACCGAAGCCAGCCGCGACCATCGGCACGATCGACGTGATCTGTGGCGCTTCCTGGCCGAGCTTCGGCCGAAATCCGGCCGATTCGCACGCCGCGATCGTGCGGTCGTACAACGCCGGACTGATATCTCGCGGCAGGAGAATGAATTCCTCGTTCGCCAATGCCGACAGCGGCACGCGCTCGCGCGCACACATCGGATGCCCGAGCGGCAGCACCAACACCATCGGCTCGTCGGCCACGGGCACACTTGCAATGCCGGGCGGCCATTCGAACGGCGTTCGCACGAACGCCGCATCGACGGTCTCATCCCCTAACGCCGCCAGCAGATTCGCCGTGTTGCTTTGCTGAGGATGCAACTGAACGTCCGGATAACGCGCGCGAAAGTCACGGATCCAGGCAGGAATGCGGGGTTCGAAATACGTTGCGCCGGCGAACCCGATGTGAATATGCCCCGCTTCGCCGCGCGAGATTTGCTGCATTCGGCGCTTGACGCGCGCCACTCGCTCGAGGATCTGCCGCGCCTCAGGCAGGAAGGCCTCGCCCAGTTCCGTAAGCACCACGTCGCGCGGCAGGCGCACGAACAGCGCGCCGCCCAATTCCGTTTCCAACTGCCGAATCTGCAGGCTTAACGGCGGCTGCTGAATGCCCACGCGCGCCGCCGCCCGCGTGAAATGACGCTCCTCGGCCACGGCAATGAAGTATTGCAAATGCCGCAATTCCATGACGGTTCCCCAGATGGCCCGTGCCCATTGGGCTTTGCGCCATCAATACATAAAAAATATGAAAACTCTATGTTCAATATATTGGAAATGTGACCGATGGGTCAATACACTTCGAGTCAAGCGCGAACCGCGCCCGAGAATCTCCGGGACACGCGCCGAATTCAAGAGATTCGAATAAGAGAGACGAGGAGCGTCACGATGTTTGAAGATCGCATCCGCCTGGCGTCGCTGCGCGACCGGGTGATGAGCGCCGACGATGCCGCGAAGCTGATCGGCGACGGCATGGTGGTCGGCATGAGCGGGTTCACCCGCGCCGGCGACGCCAAGGACATGCCGATTGCGCTGGCGAAGCGGGCAAAGGCCCACCCAATGAAGATCACGTTGATCACCGGGGCATCGCTCGGGCACGACTCCGACAAGACGCTCACGCAGGCCGGCGTGCTTGCCAAGCGCCTGCCGTTCCAGGTCGACACGACGTTGCGCGGCGCGATCAATCGCGGCGAGGTCATGTTCGTCGACCAGCATTTGTCCGAGACCGTGGAGTTCTTGCGCGCCGGCCAGTTCGGCGGGCTCGACGTGGCCGTGATCGAAGCCGTGGCCATCACGGAAGACGGCGGACTCGTGCCGAGCTCGTCAGTCGGCAATTCGGCGAGCTTCGCGATTCTCGCGGACAAGGTCATCGTGGAGATCAACCTCGCGCAGCCGCTCGCGTTCGAGGGCATGCACGACATCTGGATTCCGGCCCAGCGCCCGCACCGCACGCCGCTGCCCATCGTCGACGTGCGCGACCGCGTGGGCACGAACGTGGTGAAGATCGCTCCCGAAAAGATCGCGGCCATCGTCATCACCGATACGCCCGACAGCGCTTCGAACGCGCTGCCGCCCGACGCCGAAACGCAAATGATCGCCGGCCATTTGATCGAGTTCTTCCAGCATGAAGTCTCGCGTGGACGCCTGCCGCGCACGCTGCCCGCCATTCAATCGGGCATCGGCACGATCGCGAACGCGGTGCTCTCGGGCTTCCTCGAATCGCCGTTCGAGGATCTCACGATGTATTCCGAGGTACTCCAGGACTCGACCTTCGAGCTCATGGATGCGGGCAAGATGGTATTCGCTTCGGGGTCGTCGATCACGGTGTCGCAAGCCGTTCAGGACCGCGTATTCAAGCACCTCGAGCGCTATCGCGACAAACTCGTGCTGCGGCCGCAGGAGGTCAGCAACCACCCCGAAGTCATTCGCCGTCTCGGTCTGATCGCGCTGAACACCGCGCTCGAAGCGGATATTTACGGCAACGTGAATTCCACTCACGTGGGCGGCACGCACATGATGAACGGCATCGGTGGCTCGGGCGACTTCGCCCGCAACGCCCGCGTGGCGATTTTCGCCACCAAGTCGATCGCCAAGGACGGCAGGATATCGAGCATCGTTCCCATGGTGCCGCACGTCGACCACAACGAGCATGACGTCGACATCATCGTGACCGAACAGGGTCTGGCCGACCTGCGCACGCTCGCCCCGCGCGAGCGCGTGAATCTGGTGATCGACCATTGTGCCCACCCGAGCTACCGCGACGTGCTGCGCGACTACTACCGCGATGCACTGCGATATGGCGGACAGACGCCGCACGCGCTCGAGCGCGCTTTCGACATGCACATCAACCTGCGCGAGCGCGGCTCGATGCTCGCGGGGAAGTGACGCAGGACCGTCCGTGCCGGCCGCTCAACCGGGCCGCGGCTGAGCGCGGAACGATCCATCGGCATCGACAACGCTGATCGGCAAGTCGGTGCCGCACCGCACATGGGACGCATGCGGTTCCATGGGCCGGGCGCTGGTGAGAGCGCCACGGCATTCGCGGCTCGCCGGCATGTGCGGGCGGGCCGCTTTTTCTTCCCGTCGGCGTGGGCTCAGGCGCTCAGTCGCTGCCGCTGCGCGGGCTGCGACATCTGTGCAACGTGTGCGTCCCGCGGCGCCTGGCCGGGCGATGCACGCCGCGACGCGAGTGCCGTATTTTCACCGCCATCGAGGCGGAACACCGACACCAGTTCGCGCAGGCCGCTCGACTGGGCGGCCATCGACTGAGCGGCGGCCGACGCCTGCTCCACCAGCGCTGCATTCTGTTGCGTCACCGCGTCCATCTGCATGACGGCCTGATTGACTTGCTCGATGCCGGTGCGCTGCTCGGTGGACGCCGCGGCGATTTCCGCCATCAGGTCGGTCACGCGCTTCACGGCGTGAACGACCTCGTCCATCGTACTGCCCGCCTCCGAGACCAGTCTGGCGCCGTCGCTGACCTGACGCGTCGAGGCGTCGATCAGCTCCTTGATCTCCTTAGCGGCATTGGCGCTGCGCTGTGCCAGCGTGCGCACTTCGCCCGCCACCACGGCGAAGCCTCGTCCCTGCTCCCCGGCGCGCGCCGCCTCAACCGCCGCGTTGAGCGCGAGGATATTGGTCTGGAAGGCGATCCCCTCGATCACGCTCGTGATGTCCGAGACGCGTGCCGATCCGTCCGAGATCTCGCGCATCGTCTCGACCACCTGACGCACCACTTCGCCGCCACGCTGCGCAATGTGCGAAGCATTCGTCGCGAGCATGTTGCCCTGCTCGGCGTTGTCGGCGTTCTGCTTCACGGTGGTGGTCAGCTCTTCCATGCTTGCCGCTGTCTCCTCCAGCGATGCCGCCTGCTGTTCCGTTCGAGACGACAGATCGGTGTTTCCCGCGGCAATCTGTGCCGAGCCGGTGGCAATGCTCTCGCTGCTGTTGCGCACCTGACCGACAACGCTCGCGAGCTTCGTGTTCATGTCGCGCAGCGAGCCGAGCAGTTGCGCGAGCTCGTCCTTGCCCTGCACTTCGATGCGCGAGGTCAGATCGCCGCGCGCCACCGTTTGCGCGATGTGCACACAGCGACCGACGGGCACCGTGATCGAGCGTGTGATGAGCAGCGCGATTGCCGTGTTCACGCCAAGCGCAACGAGAATCAGCACGAGCGCGGCGACAAGGGCGGTGTGGTAGCTGGTGGCGGCGGCATCGGTCGCGGCCACGGCGCCGGCGCGGTTCACGGCCACGTGCTCGGCCAGACGCTGGCCGAGTGCCGCGAACGCCGACACCGCATCCGTCATCGCCAGTGTGCGCGCCTGCCCTTTCGCGTCGTCGTCGCCCGTGGACAGTTCGGCAATGCGGTTATCGATGGCGAGATACTTGCCCCAGGCCACACGCACGGCGTCATAGGCGCGCCGGTCCTCGTCGGAGGCCACCATGCCGTTGTAGCGCTCGAGCGTCCTGGTCATCATGTCGATCGCCGCGCGGCGCTTGTTCGTTTCGTCGACACGCGTGCCGTCGACCGTCGTGAGCAGCAACGCCAGCGTGGCACGACGGGTGGCGTTGGCGGCCACCTGCGCCTCGCCGAGCGTCTGCACGCTCGGTAGCCAGTTGTCGGCCAGATCGCGCGTGCCCGCGTAGATGCGCGACGCCTGAAACACGGCCATGCCACCCACAATGCACAACAAAACCAGCGTAATCGCGAACCCAATGCTCAACCGTGTGCCGATTTTGAGACTTCCCAAGAACCTCATGCCTGCTCCAATGCGATAAAAACCGAACAATCGCACTGATTAACGGGCGAGCATTGGAAAAGCTTGAGTCAATTCCCCCCTGATTCCCACCTTATGGGTTTCCATATATCGGTGGCAAGGAAAATCACGCCACTTTCCATAAGCAAGGAATACCCATTTCTGGCCTTCATCGCCAAATCGATGAAAACCGGAACAGGCGCCGCATGATATGCGGCTTCATATATTTCTTAATCCACAGGCAAGAATATGAATGCGAACGGATCACTTGCTGGCGCCGTCGAAGGGCGTGGGATGCACGGTATCGAGATCGATGTCGTCGATGCAGCGTACGTTGACCGCCGCCATCTTGCCGCCGTCCGGCCTTTCACCGAACGCAAATGCCTCGACCCCGCATTCCGGACAAAACTGATGACGAATGACGTGCTTGTTGAAGAGATACTCCCTTGCATTTCCTGCACCAGCCGTTTGCGAAAATTCATTCATCGGCGTAAACGCGAGAATCAATCCGCGCTTTTTACAGATTGAACAATTGCACGCAATTGTTTTGGACAAATCAACATTCGCGGCAAATCTCAAATTACCGCAATGGCATCCGCCGGAATATTGCTGGTTCGCCATGCCGTATCTCCTGACGATATTGGAAATGGGCCGACGGGAACAGGGAGAGGGAAAAACGTGGAGCGTGAGGAGGCCCGCCGGTGTGCGCTCCATTGTGCGGCAATTTCGGCGGGAGGGCGAGCTCACGCGGCCGGAACAACGCCACGGTCTCGCCCATCGGGTCGACCGCCCCCGCGTGCGCGACAATCGTGCGCCGGTCAGCCCTGGGCGGCGGCGGCGGCCTCGGACTGCTCGATCGCCTTGACGATGATGCGCAGTGTGGCGTCGAGATGATCTTCCGTATGACGCCGGGCGGCGGCCACGTCGCGCGCACGGTATTCATCGAGCATCTTCTGGTGCTCCTGATTGCTCACCTCGACGTGTACGGGACGCATATAGAGCGACAGCGCAATGTAGGGCCCCGAAGCGTCACGCAGCGTTTTGATCAGATGCGCCAGCCGCGAGTCGTCCTGCGACGCCCATAGCGCGGCGTGAAACGCCTGGTTCAGTTCGGTCCACTTGACGACGTCCGACGTCGCGAGCATTTCCGCATGCAGCGCCTGCGCGCGGGCGATATCGTCCTCGCGAATCGTGGCCATCGCCTGCTCGGCCATCATCGGCTCGAGGGTCTTGCGCAAACGGTAAAGCTCGTTGACGTCGTCCACCGTGAGTCCGCGCACCACGGCGCCCCGGTGAACGTCGAAGAACACCAACCCCTCCGAAACCAGCGTGCGCAGGGCTTCGCGCACAGGCGTGGTCGACATTTCCAGACGGCGCGCGAGGTCGTCCTGCCGCAGGCGGTCGCCCGCCTTGAGCCGGCCCTGGAGAATCTCGGTGCGCAGTGTCTCGATGGCGTACTGGTAGGCCGTGAGCCGGCGACGGCCGGTCGTGCCGGCCGAAGCGGCCGAAGCGGCCGAAGCGGCAGTGGCGGCGGAGGACGTGCTTTTCAATGGGGTGACGTGTGAAGATTATTGACGCGTGAGTTTACTCCAATTTGCCAGCGCCTCTCCCACGTCGCGGGCCCCCGCGCCCGAGGCCAGCAACGCGCTCACGAGCAGGCGCGACTTGAGCGCCGACAACCAGCCGGACATGTGCGCACCTCGCCGCACCAGGTCGATTTCCGCGCCCACGTAGCCATACGTCTGCGACGCCGTGGCGCCGGCCGAGGCGCGACTGGCGATCACGACCGGCACCTGCGCGGTCAGCTCGCCGATGCGCCCGGCGAAGCCGAACGACACGTGCCCCGCCCCCTGCGCCGCGATCACCACCGCTTCGTAGCCGGCCTTGACGGCCAGCTCCGCGAGCTCGCCCTCGTCACCCAGCACGGCCGTGACCAACGCCACCTTCGGCCACGCACGCACCGGACGCGCCAGCGGCGCCGGGCGCACGGGCGGCGCGTGGAAGAAGGTCGGGCGTCCCTCCACTACACGCGCCGCGATGCCGCCGTCGTGCGACACGAACGCCTGGACCGCCAGCGAATCGCCCTTGCTCACCCAACGCGCGTAATGAACCGTGTCGTTCATGACCACCAGCACGCCGCGTCCGGCGCTGTCCGGATCTATCGCCGTACGCACCGCCGCGAGCAGGTTCGCGGGACCGTCAGCGCCGGCGGCCTGCGGCGCCCGCATCGCCCCGGTCACGATGAGCGGCGCGGGCAATTTCCAGAACAGATCCAGCAGGAAGGCCGTTTCCTCCAACGTGTCGGTGCCCTGCGTAAGCACGACGCCTGCGGCCCCCTCGCGGACCTGCGCCTCCGCCCACGCGAGCGCCTCCATCAGATCGTCGTAGCGCAACGAAGCACTCGGCAGTTGACGAAGCGACGCCGTGCGGATCGTCGCGATCCCGGGCAGGCCCGGCACCGAGCGGGCCAGTTGCTCGGCGTCGAGTGTGGGGACGACGCCGCCCGCGGCGTCGGAGGGCGTCATGCTGATCGTGCCGCCAAGCGAGGCGACGGCAACCACGGGAAGCGATTGGGACATGTTGAGCGAAGTCGATGAGGTGAATGAGGTGGACGCGTGTTTTTGATTTCGGTTGATATGCATTGTGCATTATATATAATCGACAATCGTTTGCGAAGGGCATCGGGTGCTTCGCAGCCAATTCGACATCGAGGAGACGTCATGCAACCAACAACGGTGGGCCATCCGGCCGCTGGGGCGACGCGATACCGGTTCGCGGTGTTCGCGCTGATCGTGGTGATTGCGCTGGTGAACTACATCGACCGGGGGGCGATTTCGTACTCGGCCGGGCAGATCACGGCCGAGTACGGTTTCGACCGCGCCGGCTGGGGCGCCGTGCTCGGATACTTCGGCTACGGCTACATGTTCGGTGCGTTGTTCGGCGGCGCGCTGGCGGATCGTCTGGGCGCCAAGAAGGTGTGGGTCATCGCGGGCATTGCCTGGTCGGCCTTTGCCATTGCGATGATCTGGGCGGGCGACATCGGCATTGCGGTGTTCGGCGGCTCGGCGTTGACCGGATTCGCCACGATTCGCGTGCTGTTCGGCTTTGCCGAGGGTCCGGCCTATTCCATCATCAACAAGACGATGTCGGCCTGGGCGTCACCCTCCGAGCGAGGCTTCGCCGTGTCGATCGGCTTGTTGAGCACGCCGCTTGGCGCGTTGCTCACGGCGCCAGTGGCCGTCGGCTTGCTGCTGCTCACCGATAGCTGGCGCACGATGTATGTCGTGCTCGGCATTGCGGGCTTCGTGCTGATCGCGCTGTTCGCCCGCGTCTATACGAACCGGCCCGAGGACAATCCGCGCGTGAACGCGGCCGAGGTGGCGCTGATTCAGGCGGGGCGGCCAGCGCAGACGACGACCGCGGCCGCCGCGGCCAGCGACATGCCGTGGTGGAGCTTTTTCCGCAGCAAGACGCTGGTGTTCAACTCGATCGGCTACTTCGCGTTCATCTACGTGAACTTCATGCTGCTCACCTGGACACCGAAGTATCTCGCCGACGAGTTCCACTTCACGCTGTCGTCGCTCTGGTACGTGGGCATGATTCCGTGGACGGGCGCGTGCGTAACGGTGCTGCTCGGCGGGCGCATCTCCGACTGGCTGTACCGCAAGACGGGCAAGCTGGTGATCGCACGCAGCTGGTTTGCGGCCGCGGCCCTGACGTGCACGACGCTGTGCTTCCTGATGGTGTCGCAAGCGCACAGCGTATGGGCCGTGATCGCGTTGATGACGCTGGGCAACGCCCTGAACGCACTGCCGAACTCGGTCTACTGGGCAGTGGTGATCGATACGGCACCCACGCGCGTGGGTACGTTCAGCGGCCTGATGCACTTCATCGCGAACATCGCGTCGGTGCTGGCGCCCACGCTCGCCGGCATTCTCTCGGCGAAGTACGGCTATTCGTCGATGTTCGTGGCCACCTCGGTGGCCACGGCAATCGGCGTGATCGCCATGCTGCAGGTCAAGCCCGGCGTCGGGCCGGCGCTCGGTCGCCGCGACGCGAAACCCGCGTCCGCCTGAGCGAGCCATCGGGACGCATGACGTCTCGCGATATCATTTCCCGAATACCGAATACGGGCATCCGTCGATGCCGCTCAGGAAAACGATGACGATGCGCCGGCCGGTGTCATGCACACCGACCGGCGCTTGCGCGAGACACCCGCATGAACCTTCAGCATCTGCATGCCTTCACGATCGTCGCCCAGCAACAAAGCATTCGCAGCGCGGCGCGCGTGCTGGGACTCTCGCAACCGGCGGTCACGCGCATCATGCGCGAGCTCGAACGCAACGTCCAGACGCCCTTGCTGCATCGTGGCAGCAAGGGAATCGAACTCACCGCGTTCGGTCACGCATTGCTCAGACGTGCCCATCTGATTCTCGAGGAAGCGCGCAAGGCGCAGGACGAACTCGATCAGATGCGCGACGGCGCGGGCGGCAGCCTGAACATCGCCATCTCGTCGACCGCGGCGCTGTCGATGTTTCCGCAGGCGTTGCAGCGCTTTCGCGAGCGCATGCCGCGTGTCGCGCTCACGATCAGCGAGTCGGCGCCGCCGCACACCCAGGACCTGCTCGAAGCCGGACGGCTCGACTTTGCCGTGCTCACGGAGCTCGGCGACGGCGCCGCGGACGGGTTCGAGCGCACCGTCCTGCTGCCGATGCAACTCGTCGTTGCCGGTCGCAAGGGACACCCGCTGCGCGGCGCGAAGTCGATCGCCCAACTGCGTGAGAGCCTGTGGCTCGTGCCGGGTATCGGCGACAGCGCCACCGACTACCTGAGCCGCGTGTTCCGGGACCACCGCCTGAGCGCGCCGCAAGACGTGATCTCATGCCGCTCGATCGTCACCGCATTGAGCATCATGGAAAATTCCGATGCGCTGGGCATCTTCTCGCGCGTGGTGCTCGACCGGCGCCAACGTATTGCCAATCTGAGCCTTCTCCACCTGACGGAGCCCCTGCCGGTGGCCTGCCTGTCGCTCGTGACGCGCCCCCAGTCCCAGCCCACGCCCGCTGCCCGCTGCCTGATGACCTGTCTGGCCGAGGCTGCCGCGAGTCTGCGCGAAACGGCCCCCTGAGCCCCCCCAAAGGCGCGGTGAGCCCGGGATCGCTTCCCGCGCACCGATAACAAATACTGATATCAAGAATAAATTTCTTATCTTTTTGCTATAGGGTCGCAGCGCTAATATCCCCCTGCTCCGTTCGCCATCTCGCGCCGATCTCGCGCCCCGGGCCGACACCGCGCGAGCGCGCGAGGAGTCACGACAACAACCGATACGCGGTCCGGCGCAGGCCGGGGCGTGTCCGAGGAGGATGAGGATGACGGCTTCGCAAGACATCGAGCAATACTTTTCTTCGACCTACGCCCTGGCGCGCGAGCGTTTCCTGGACGCGGCGCGGCGACACACCGACGAGATCGACGCCTACCCGATCGAAGCGCGGGGCGCACAAGGCGAGGCGCTCTTCACCGATGTGGCGATGATCGCGCCCCCGAATGCCCGCCGGCTCCTGATCCTGACGTCGGCCACGCACGGCGCCGAGGGGCACTGCGGTTCGGGCTGCCAGTTGGCGCTGCTCAACGACGCCCCCATGCTCGCGCGCGCCGCCGAGGCAGGCGTGGCGCTGCTGCTGGTCCATGCCGTCAATCCGTTCGGATTCTCATGGAGCAGCCGGACCAACGAGGACAACATCGACCTGAATCGCAACGCGCAGGCCTTTGGCGCCGCGCCGCTGCCGGTCAACGCCGACTATGCCGAGGTCCACGACTGGCTCGTGCCCGCCGAGTGGCCGCCCACCGAGCAGAACGAACGTGCCATCGCCGAGTACATCGCGCAGCAGGGCATGCCGCGCTTTCGCAATGCCGTGTCGAGCGGACAGTACACCCATGCCGGCGGGCTGTTCTACGGCGGGCAGGCGCAAAGTCGTTCGCTTCAGACGCTGTGCCACGTCTTGCGCACGCAGGCCGCGCGCTATGGCGACATCGGCTGGATCGACTATCACACCGGGCTTGGCCCGCAAGGCCATGGCGAAAAGATCTTCGCGGGCCGTCGCAACGAGGAGGAAGTCGAGCGCGCACGGCGGTGGTGGGGTGCGGATATCGCCGTGCCGTTCGCCGGCACGTCGGCGTCGGTCGACGTCACGGGTCAGCTCGCTTCGACGATCTATACGTGCTGCCCCGACGCACGCGCGACCCTGATGGCGATGGAATACGGGACCCAGCCGTTCGAGGTCGTCGTCGACGCATTGCGGGGTGAGGCGTGGCTGCGCGCGCACCCCGACGCACCGGCCGACGTGGCCGCGGCCCTGCGTCAGCGCGTGCGCGAGGCATTCTATTGCGATCACGACGCATGGAAGGGCATGGTCCTCGGTCAGAGCCGGGTCGCCGTGCTCCAGGCCATTTGCGGTTTGGCGGCGACATGACATCACGCCCTCCCCCCGCGCCTTGGCCCACAGCGGACAACGCGGTGAAACGGCGGTATCGCCTCTCCTCCCGGCGTCGTTGTTCATCCGCGCTGTTTCAGCAAGTCTTCTCGCACATCAAGGATTCGCCATGAATCATGCGTCTGTTGTCCTGCCCGCCAATGCAAAGACGGCCCCGCCCATGTGGCGCGTCATCGCCGCCGCCACCATCGGCAATGCACTCGAGTGGTTCGATCTCGTCGTGTACGGCTTTTTCGCCGTCACGATTTCCCGACTGTTTTTCCCTTCAGGCGACTCGACCGTTTCACTGCTGCTCACGCTCGGCACGTTCGGCGTGTCCTTTTTCATGCGCCCGCTCGGCGCGATCGTGCTCGGCGTGTATGCCGACAAGGCCGGGCGCAAGGCCGCGCTCACGCTGTCGATCCTGTTGATGATGATCGGCACGCTGATCATCGGCGTCATGCCGACGTACGCCTCCATCGGGGTGCTCGCACCGGTGGGTCTGGTCCTCGCGCGCATGATCCAGGGGTTCTCCGCGGGCGGCGAATTCGGCAGCGCCACCGCATTTCTTGCCGAGCAGTCGCCCTCGCGCCGCGGATTCTTCGCAAGCTGGCAGGCGTCGAGCCAGGGGATGACGACGTTGCTCGCATCGCTCTTCGGCGCGGTGCTAACCGGCAATCTGAGCGACGCCCAGATGCAAAGCTGGGGCTGGCGTATTCCGTTCCTGTTCGGCCTGCTGATTGGCCCGGTCGCCTATTACATCCGCACGCACATGGACGAGACGCCGGAGTTCCTGGCGGCCGAGACCACGCACTCACCGCTTGCGCAGACATTCGCGAGTCAGAAGGAGCGACTGCTGCTCGCCATCGGCGTGGTGATCCTCGCCACGGTTTCCGCCTACCTGATCCTGTTCATGCCGACGTACGCGGTCAAGCAACTCGGCGTGTCGGCGTCGACGGTTTTCACGGCCATCATCGCCACCGGCGTGATCCAGACCGTGGGCGCACCGCTCGTCGGTCATTTCTCCGACAGGCACGGACGCACCGGCATGATGCTCGCGTCCGCCGTGCTCATCCTGCTGTTTTCATGGCCCGCGTTCTACCTGCTCGACCTGCATGCAACGTTCGGCGCGATGATTGCTGTGCAGATCGGCATCGGGGTGGCGAGCGTGATGTACTACGGCGGGATGCCGGCGCTGCTCAGCGAACTCTTCCCGACGCAAACCCGCACGACCGGCATGTCGATCGCCTATAACCTGGCGGTGACGATTTTCGGCGGCTTCGCGCCATTCATCATCACGTGGCTCATCCAGGCCACCGGCAGCAAGCTCGCGCCGAGCTTCTACCTGATGGGCGCCGCGGTGCTAAGCATGATCGCGCTGCTGCGCATCCGGGTGCTCAACGCCCGCTGACGCGTATCGACTCGCGCTGAACCACCAGGATCGGCGCGATCGTCGCGACCACCGGAACCATCGGGACCGCCGACCCCGCTACCAGGGCAGGCGCTGGCCATCGTACGCACGAAAGCCGCCGCTGTCCTCGGGTTGCAAGGCATCGATGACGGACAACAAATCCCGTGCGGCGGCGCCCGGCGCGCGCCCGATCTGCGCCCCCCGAAACGGCGCGGAAAGCGCCGAGTCCACCGTGCCGGGATGCAGTGCCGCGACGACCAGTTGCGGGTGCGTACGGGCCAGCTCGATCGCCGCGGTCTTGACGACCATGTTGAGCGCCGCCTTCGACGCACGGTAGCTGTACCAGCCCCCGAGGCGATTGTCCCCGATGCTGCCCACCTTGGCCGAGAGCACGGCCACCAGGCTGCGCTCGGTGCGCGCAAGCTGTGGGGCGAAATGCGCGATTGCCAGCGCGGGCCCGATGGTATTGACGGCGAAGCTGGTCGTCATGTGCCGAGCGCTCAGGTCGGCGAGTCGCTTCTCGGGCGTGCCGGTCGGCCCCTGGAGCATGCCAGTGGCAACGACCATGAGGTGCCACGGACCTTGTGCGGACACGGCTGCGGCGGCATCCGCGATGCTCGCCGGGGCCTCGAAGTCGATGGCTGGCACGCTGGTGCGTCCCAGTGCCAGCACGGTGGCGCAACGTGGGTCGTCTCGCAGTGCGTGGCAAATCGCGGCGCCGATGGCGCCCGAGGCACCAAGTACGATAGCGCGGTAACCGGATACCAGGGATTTCATCGGTTTGCTCTCCAACGCCGGGCGTTACAAGGTGTCCAGTCGCTCGCGCAACTTCGCGGCATGCGCACGTAGCGCCTCGCGCTGCGCGTCGTCCATCTTTTGCCACTGGCGGAAAACGATCGCAAGGCGCGGGTTGTCCTGCAGCGTGGGCGCATGGTGGTCAAAGAAATCCCAGTAAAGGGCGTTGAACGGACATGCGCGCGCGCCAGTTTTTTGCGTGGGATCGTAAGCGCAGCCCTGGCAGTAATCGCCCATTCGCCGCAGGTAGGCAGCACTGCTCACATAGGGTTTCGTGGCAATCAGTCCGCCATCGGCGCGCTGGCTCATGCCAAGTGTGTTCGGCAGCTCCACCCACTCGAATGCGTCGATGTAGATGCCCAGATACCAGCGGTGCAGCGCCTGCGGGTCGAGTCGGGCCAGCAAGGCGAAATTGCCGATCACCATGAGCCGTTGGATGTGGTGTGCATGCGCGGTTTGCAGGGACTGCGTAATGGCCAGGTGCAGACAGCGCATGCGGGTGTTGCCGCTCCAGAACCAGTCCGGCAAGGGGGTCTCGTGATTCAGGACGTTGTGCGACGCGTAGTCGGGCATCTTCGCCCAGTAAATGCCGCGCACGTATTCTCGCCACCCCGCGATCTGCCGCACGAAGCCCTCCACCGCGGCAAGCGGCGCCCGGCCCGCAACGTAGGCAGCCTCCGCACGCCGCACCACTTCCAGGGGATGCAGCATCTTGACGTTGAGCGCGAACGACAGAAGCGAATGGAACAGGCGCGGCGCGCCGGCGGCCAATGCATCCTCGTAGTCGCCGAAGTGCGGCAGCGCCTGTGTGATGAAAGCCTCAAGGCAGGCCAGCGCCTCCGTGCGGTTGACCGGCCAGCGCATCGCGTCGGCCTGAGGATCGCCGAAGCTGCGCACGCCTGCGCGCTGCAGCATTTGCCACAGCGCCCGGTGATCGTGTCGCGGGCGCCAGTCCGTCGGCTCTGGAGGCGTTCCCGGCCAGCGCTTGCGGTTGTCCGAGTCGAAATTCCACCGACCGCCTTGCGGGCCGCCGTCGGCATCGAGCAGCAAATGCCAGCGCCGGCGCATGTTCCGGTAGAAGTGCTCCATCAACCACTGCTTGCGCTCGCCCATGAGCGAGGCAAGCGCGTCACGCGGCGTCAGGAAATGTTCGCTGTCCACCACCGCCCAGTCCAGGGGCTGAAACATCCCCCAACTGTTGAGTTGCGCGTCCAGTCGCCATTCGTCCGGCTGTTGCCACTCGACCCGGCGGGCGCCGTAGTGATCGGCGAGTGCCGCCAGATTTTCCGTGATGGATTGACGATTGCTCGGATGGTCCAGTGCCACGTAGCGCACACGGTGCCCTCCGGCGCGCAGGTGCCGGGCAAAGTCACGCATCGCGGCGAATATGGCGATGATCTTCTGGGCATGGTGCAGCACGTAGTCGGTTTCCTGCCGCACTTCCATCAATACGTAGACGACCGCTGGGTCCACCCGCGAAAACCAGCGATGGCCCGGGTGCAATTGGTCTCCCAGCACCAGGCGCAGGGTATGAGTCGGTGGTTCGGTATCGGCATGCATGGCAAGACGCGCCCCCCGCGGCGCAAGGCGGCGGCTTATCGATCGAGCATCTGGCGCAATGAGGCCAGACCGCGACGGATCCAACTCTTCGCCGTGCCCTCCGGCACGCCGAGGACCTGCGCCAGTTCGGTATAGGAGAAGCCACCGAAATAGGCGACCGTGATCGCCTGACGCTGTTGCGCCGAGAGTGTGGACAGCGCCTCGCTCAGTTGTCGCGAGGCTCGCCTTGTCTGGCTGATCTCGTCGGGCGACGCGGTGTCCGACGGAAGCGATGCCATCAGCGCGTCGTCCGCCACGAGTGGCTTCTGCCCACGCAGATGATTGATCGCCCTGTGCCGGGCGATGGTGAAGATCCACGGCAGCACGTCGCCCCGCTGCGCATCGAATATGACGCTGCGCTGCCAGAGCGCCACGTAGATATCCTGCAAAATGTCTTCCGCCTCGGCGCGGCCGTTGACGATGCGCAGGATCGCGCCGAGGATCAGCGACGATGTTCGCCGGTAGAACTGCGCGAACGCTTGCGCGTCACCGCGCTGGGCATTCGTGAGCAGGACTGCGAGGCCCTCCTTGTCGATGGGTGCGGATCTCGCGCTCACGCCGGGCACCTTGAATCCGTGCGTCTGCGGCGGCGTCCCCACCGGGCTGGGCGCCGGCGCGACACCACGCGCCTTGGCGGCAACGGGCGGAGCGGGCTGAGTGACGTCGGCGATTGTCATGGCGACATTTCGAGAAAGGATCGGGCCGCGGCGCGCGTGCGCTTACCGGGCGCGCGACGCCATCAACGCCAGGAATTCCCGGCGAAGCGCGGAGTCCTCGAGGAATCGCCCGCGCATCACGCTGCTCACCATGCGTGCGCCGTCGTCCTTCGTCCCGCGCCAGTGCATGCAGAAGTGATCCGCCTCCATGACGACAGCCAGGCCGTCCGGCGCAATCTTTTCCTCGAGCAGATCGGCAATCTGCTTGACCGCTTCTTCCTGAATCTGTGGCCGCGCCATGACCCAGTTGAGCAGCCGCGCGTATTTCGACAACCCGGGCAAATTGGAGTCGGCGTTGGGCAGCACGCCGATCCACGCATGCCCCATGATCGGGCACAAGTGGTGCGAGCAGGCGCTGCGCACGCGAAGCGGGCCGATCAGCGTGAGCTCGTTCAACTGGCCGATGTTCGGGAATTCGGTGATCGCCGGAGGCGGCTCGTAGCGCCCCGCGAACACTTCCTTCACGAACATTTTCGCGACGCGTTTGGCGGTGTCCCGGGTGTTGTGGTCGTTGTCGACATCGATGACGAGTGCGCGAAGCGCATTCTCGATATGCACGGTGACTTCGTCCTGAAGCCTGTCAACGTCGCCCTCGCGAAGGTAGGCAGCGATATTGTCGTTGGCATGAAAACGGACACCGGCACCGCGAAGACGCTGACGGATCGCCTGCGACAGCGGAATCCCCTCCTGAGGGCCCTGCGTAATGGCAATGGCCTGCTGTGAATCGATGACTGCGCCCATGAAATGCTCCCGATGGAAGAGGGTCCGAATGCGAATCGTGTTTCAGCGCTCGCCGCGCCGTAGTGCGGGAACGGTTGCCGGCACCGACCAGCCCTCGTGCTCGACGACCGCCGCCAGCGCGTCCTCGAACAGCGCCACGGCACGGTTGGCGGCATCGCCCAGATGCTGGTGAAGCAAGGCGTCGGCGCGCGAGCGCGACACGCATTCGTCGCTGTAACGCTCGAAGGCGGCGATCTGCAGCAGCAGCTCGCCGATATGCTTGGGACATTCGCACGCGATCGTCGAGGACTGCCGGGTCAGCCGGGTCAACGTTTGTTCATCGAACCGGCGCGGCAATCTCGACCAGAGCCGCTGGCGGGCCGACCCGCGAGCGTCGTTGCGTGCAAAAGACTGCGCGAAATCGGAGAGAAGCTCGTCCGCATGGAGCAGAGCACCGGAAGTGCGCATCAGGCGAATGCCTTCCAGACGGGCAAGATCGACGGCCCGCCGTGTGCCGAATGCATAGACGACGAGCACGTGGTCGCAGTGCGCCCTGCGCGCAGCCGCGACGATCGACAGCACGGTGTCTTCGTGCAACGCCTCGACCCGCACGACCATGCCGCTGACAGTGGCGGACGTGGGATCGACGCCAGGAATCGCCTCGGCTCGCGAAAACGCCTGGCACGTGACGCCGTCGGGTATGGCGGACGCGGCGTCATCGCCGAAGCCCACGATGAACAGGTTTGCGCCGTGGGGCACGTGGGGAACGTGGGGCGCAGACGCCCCGACGGCGGCGCCACTCGCCAGTCGGCTCAACTGCTCGTTGTCCAAATGCGCGATGGCGCCGATCGCATGGCCCCCATCGACCAGCGACTTGATCGTCTTCAGCCGGGTCACGTCCATTTCGGAATACAGGCGCTGACCCGAGGCGCTCGTGGGCGGGGAGATCACGCCATAGCGCTGCTCCCAGATCCGCAACGTGGCAGCGGGCATGTCGACGAGCTTTGCGGCCTCGCCGCTTCGATACCGCCGAACTGAACTCACCGTATCCTCCGTCCCCAGACAATTTCCCGCTTGATTTGCCACTTGTGCGCAAACCTTAACTCACGGAAAAATTAGAGTCAATAAATAAACTCAAAATACTGACAATCTATTTATTTGAGTTTGAATTCCGACTCAACAATGACTCTCGGAAGGAGGCAACACTGTCGATGGCATTGCGCCGACAGTGGTCGGGACGATGCAGGTCGCGCCAGCGCCGGATTTGCTCGACGGCGACGGCGCCCGCGGTGACAAAGGGCTCTGCTGGCAGGGATGGTCGCCGCACGAAAACCAGGGCATTCGCGCGGGCGTTCTAGCTCGTGGAGGTTTTGCGGGCGACCTCGTTGTGGACGTCGCGCTTGCCGGCGAGCAACGGCTCCAGCACTTCGATGCGATGTCGCCTTGGCGCCGTAATGGCGTAGAAATGCTCCTGCAGCGCAGTCGATTGCCCCACCACGACGAGCGATCCGGTTCGCAGCTCGTCCTGCACGACCACTTCGGGCAAGACGGTCAGCCACCCACTGTCGCGGGCAATCAGGCGAAGCATCGCCATGTCGTCCACTTCAGCGCGCAGTCTGGGACTGACACCTGCCGTGGCGCAAAGCGCGTCGAATTGACCGCGCAACGCGTGGCGTGGGCCGGGCAGCACGATGTCGACGTCATCGAGATCTTCCGGGATCCGCAGGGTTTTCGACGCCCATACGCTGGCAGGCCCCACGAGCGAGATTGCCTGACTGCCCAGGAACTGGCAGTGCAATGGCCGATCCGGATCGGCGGGCACCGTCTCGTTGGCCAGCACGACGTCGAGTTGATGCTGGATGAGCCGGGTCAGCAGCCCTTCCATCAACCCCGATTCGAGCGTCAGCACAACGGCCGGGTTGGTGAGCAAAGGTCGAATCCAGTTCTCCTGATAGTTGCGCGACAGTGTGGCCACGCTGCCGACGCGCAAGCGCGTAACGCCCGCAGAGCGCCCATGCAGGCGTCCCAACAGCTCCTCGCCCAGCCCGAAAATGTTGTCGGCGTACGCCAGCACCAACTGCCCGGTATCGGTCAACGTGAGTCGCCGTCCTGCCCGGACAAACAGATCGTCGCCGATCTTCTCCTCCAACTGACGAATCTGCGCCGAGACGGCTGATTGCGAGGTATGCAACCGCTCCGCCGCACGCGTCAGATGGCCGAGCTTGGCCACGCGCCAGAAGTAGTAGAGATGATTGAAATTGAGTTGATTGAGGTCCATCGTTCGTTTTTTGATAACAATTTGTTCTTTATAATCTATTTTACAGAACCTCTTGCCGCAAGCATCATCCTCGCACCGTAATTCAAGAGGGTCATGCAATGGATTTTCCCGAGGCTTTGCGCGTCGCTTGCGTGCTCACGCCACCGGCGCTGATGGCCGCGCTGGTCAGTGCGACATGGGTGAGTTCGCAGACGATCCGGCGACAGTGGCGTGTGTTTCTGACGATGTCGTCTGCCGCGCTCGTATCGACGGCCGTGTCGCTGTTCGTCTGCGCCGGCCAGGGCATTTGGCCGGGTGTTTTGACGACGACGCGCTTCGGCCTGGCGCTGGCGTTGCTGGTGCAACTGCTGGGCACCGTCATCGCCGCGTTTTCCGCCCGCTACCTCGAAGGGGAAGCGAACCAGCCACGCTATCTCGGTGCACTGGCCACCGTACTGGCCAGCGTGCACCTGCTTCTCCTCGCCGATCACTGGTTAGTGCTGATCGTCGCCTGGGCGGCCGTGGGCCTGGCGTTGCAGCGACTGCTGTGCTTTTACCCGGATCGCCCCTTTGCCTTGCTGGCGGCGCACAAGAAGCGGATTGCCGATCGGCTGGCCGACGTCATGCTGCTGGGAGCGACCGCGCTAGCCTGGCAGCAGGTGGGAAGCGGCTCGCTGACGGACTTGTGGGCACATATTGCGCAGCATGGCCTGTCCCTGCCCCTGCAGGCGAGCGCCGTCTTGCTGGTGCTGGCGGTGACACTGCGCACCGCCTTGTTGCCGGTACATGGCTGGTTGATCCAGGTAATGGAAGCCCCGACCCCGGTATCCGCGTTGCTGCATGCGGGCGTGGTCAATCTCGGCGGCTTCGTGCTGATTCGCTTTGCACCGATGTTGGAGAAAGCCGACGCCGCACGCGATCTGTTGGCGTTGCTCGGTCTGGCGACCGCCGTGCTGGCAAGCATGGTCGTGCTGACGCGCATCAGCATCAAGGTTCGGCTGGCCTGGTCGACCGTCTCGCAGATGGGTTTCATGCTGGTCGAATGCGCGTTGGGTCTCTACACGCTCGCCGCGCTACATCTGATGGGTCACTCCTTGTACAAGGCGCATGCCTTTCTGTCCGCCTCGTCGGTCGTGCGCGATACGCGTGCGCGCGCAATGCACACGATTGCCGCCCCCATGAGCGGCAGTCTCGTGCTGGCCCCCGCGGTGACGACGTCGATTGTGTTTCTGGCAATGACGCTCGCCGGTATCGACGTCTGGCCCTGGTGGTGGTGCGTGGTGCTGGGACTGGCCTGGGCGCCGCTGCTGTGGTTGAGTTCCGCGCCGTCTCGCGCCGATGCACGCCTGGCCCAGTTACTTTTCGGGCTCCTGAGCGTTCTGGGTCTGACCTTGGCCGCAATGGCCGCACACGTCCTGCCGCTCGGACTTCAGGATGCGCCGGATCATCGGCTGGGCGTTCTCACGCTGACCTTCATGGCGGCTTTGTATCTCTGCCAGGCGCGCCTGCAACACCGGGCGTCCCTGCCCGCCTGCTGGCGTCGCTGGAGCTACGCCGGCTTCTATCTGGACGAGGGTTACACGCGCCTGGCGCTGCTGCTCTGGCCCGCCCGGTGGGCGCAGGCAGCGGCAGCACATCCTGGCCCCAAAGCGCTCGCCTCGCGGCTGGCGAAAGCCCAGCGCTGAACTGACGACAAGGAAAGTGTGACGATGAAACCCTTGACCCACGACACGCTCGCCGCGGCCGGCCTCACGGCATTGGTCGCGGATGACCCGCAGGTGCGGTATGCCGACATCGAGCGCGCCTGCCAGGAGGCCTGCGCGGCGATTGCTCCTGCATGGCCGCTGGACCGCGCCATTGCCGTGAATCCGCACTGGTCGCGTATCGGCATGCCCGTGCGCCGTGTGGCCGCCCGGATGGCCGTGCTTGGCGGCATCCACGTCTTTCCGCCGAGAGATCGACAACGGCAAGCCTGGCGCGAGGGTCGCATCACGGCGGAGGATCTGGCCGTTGCATTGCATCAGTTGCCCGCGGCCCAGTCGGCCGCGCTCACACCCGAGCAGTGCGTCGCGGCACTTGAGTCCGGCGCGCCGCAGGCGCAATTGCCGCTGTTGATCGACGTGCTCGACAACGATCCCGAGCGCCATGCGCGGTTGTCCTGGCGGCAAGCCATCACGCATCAGGTCAGCCAGACCTGCGCCGCCTTCTTCGATGCGCGGCAGGCAAGCTGGCAACCCGAGCGCGAACAGGGCCTGTATGCCTTCTGGCGCGACACTTTGCAGCACGACCACGGGATAGGCATCTTGATGGGGCTGCCGCATATCGGGCGGGCCACCGGCGCCCTGCCTGCCAAAGCGCAGGATGCCGAGCGCTGGGTCATGGAGCGCCTGGGGCTACCGCAAGCGGTCTGGGCGGACTATCTCGAATCGGTGCTTCTGACGGTCAACGGCTGGGCGTCGTGGTGTGCCTACCTGGGCTGGGAGGCCGGACTGGCGGGCGGGCGCGATGCCCATCTGCGTGAATTGCTGGCAATTCGCCTTGCCTGGGGTGCACTGCTGCTCGAGTGCAAGGATGACGCCGCCGCGAGGCATGCGTTTGCCGCGCTGCACGCGGCGTGGCGCTCGGCCCCGCGCATCTTGCAGGAAACGGAGCAGGCGCTGCTGATCGACGAGGTATGGCAGTTGGCCCTCGAGATCGGCTACCAGCGTGAGCTGGCACAGCGCCTGACTGCCGCGAACCCTCACGGTCCGGCGCCGACGGACATCGAGGTCCAGGCGGCCTTTTGCATCGACGTGCGCAGCGAACCCTTGCGCCGGTCGCTCGAGGCCGTGTCGCCGGGCATCCAGACGCTCGGGTTTGCCGGCTTCTTCGGGTTGCCGATCGCCTACACGCCCCTGGGCACGCCGGCTCGGCGCCCCCAACTGCCCGGCCTGCTCGCGCCGGCCATCGAGGTGACCGACAGCATCGTCAGCACCGATGCGGCGCAGCGCGCGGCGGATGAGGCCCGGCAGCGCGCTGTCGGCCGTGTGCGTCGATCGCGATTTGCGATGGCGGATCAGTGGCAGGCGGCCAGCCGGTGGCCGGGCGCCGCGTTTTCCTTCGTCGAGGCCGCCGGACTGGGCTATCTCGGCAAACTCGGCAATTGGCTGCAACCGGGCCGGCAAGCGCGCCCCAGAGACGACCTGGCCGGCATACCCGCCCGTTATCGCCCCATCTGCCGCCCGCAACTCCAGGGGATGGACCTGGCGTCCAAGGTGACCCTGGCCACACGGGTGCTTCACGCGATGGGTCTGGACCGATACCTGGCGCCGCTGGTACTTCTCGTCGGGCACGGCAGTCAGTCCGCCAACAATGCTCATGCGGCGGCCCTGGATTGCGGCGCCTGCTGCGGCCAGACCGGTGAAGTGAACGCGCGCAGCCTGGCGCAACTGCTCAATGACCCGGCGGTGCGCGACGGCCTGCGCGCGCAGCAACTCGCGATACCTGAGGCAACTCGCTTCGTGGCGGTGCTGCACAACACCACCACCGATGAACTCGAGGGTTTCGATCTGGATCTGCTGCCGCAAGCCGCACGGGATCGCTGGGCGCGTTTGCAGCCCATCTTTGCCCAGGCTTGTGATCAGGTACGCCGCGAACGCGCCGCGAGCCTGACGCTCGATCCGCGCGCGCCGCATCATGCGCTGCTGGCGCGGTTGCAGCGTCGCGCCAACGACGGCGCGCAAACGCGGCCCGAATGGGGACTTGCCCGCAACGCGGCGTTTCTGATCGCGCCCCGGGACAGAAGCCGCGGCGTGATGCTCGACGGACGTAGCTTCCTGCACGATTACGACGCCAGTCGGGACGCCGACGGCAGCGTGCTCGAACTGTTGATGACGGCGCCCATGCTGGTGACGCACTGGATCAACTGGCAATACCATGCGTCGACCTGTGATCCGCTTCGGCTGGGCAGCGGCAACAAGCTGCTGCATAACGTCGTGGGGGGCAGCCTCGGCGTCTTCGAGGGCAACGGCGGCGATCTGCGCATCGGCCTGTCGCAGCAGTCGCTGCACGACGGCGAGCGATGGATACATGAACCCGTGCGGCTGACCGTGGTCGTCGACGCGCCGCGGGCGGCGATCGAGACGGTGATCGGCAAGCACGAAGTCGTGCGCCACC
Source organism: Pandoraea sp. E26 (assembly GCF_000681415.1). Lineage (NCBI taxonomy): Bacteria > Pseudomonadati > Pseudomonadota > Betaproteobacteria > Burkholderiales > Burkholderiaceae > Pandoraea > Pandoraea sp. E26. The sequence goes on along the minus strand of NZ_AYXJ01000025.1, from coordinate 117,935 downwards.
TGCTGGACAATGGCTGGCTCCACCTCTGGCGCTTCGAACAGGCAGGCTTTGAGCGTTATGTCCAAGGGCGCTGGTCACCGGTGGATCTGGCGGGGAGATGACACTGACCGCGATTCAGTGCTCCCTGCCCTGCCCCATCCGAATCGCCGGTTGCAAGACAAAAAGAGGCGATCCGCGGGCCGCGGATCAGTCCAGCCCGCCCTGACAGACGTACTTGATCGACATGTAATCGTCGAGCCCGTATTTCGATCCCTCGCGTCCGTAGCCGGACGCTTTTACCCCCCCGAACGGCGCGGCTTCGCTCGACACGGCGCCTTCGTTCATGCCGATAACGCCGGCCTCGAGACGTCGCGCGACCCGCTGCGCGCGACGCATGTCCTGTGTGTAGAAGTATGCCGCCAGCCCGAAAGGCGTGTCGTTGGCTCGGTGGATCGCTTCATCCTCGGTCTCGAATCGGAACAGCGGCACCACGGGCCCGAACGTTTCCTCCTGACTGACGAGCATGCTGTCGTTCACGTCGACCAGCACGGTCGGTGCGAAGTAGTTGGGCCCGAGCAGAGGCAGCGTCGCGCCACCGGTCAGCGCGCGTGCGCCGTGTGAGAGCGCATCTTCGACATGACGACCGATCTTCTCGACTGCCCGAGGATTGATCATCGGTCCGATCTGCGCATTGGCATCGCTCGCGGGCGCGACGTGCAACGCCTCCACCCGCTTGGCCAGCATTGAAGCGAACCGTTCGTAGACGCCCGCCTGCACATACACGCGATTCGGACAGACGCACGTCTGTCCGCCATTCCGGAACTTTGACGCCATCAAACCCGCGACCGCCGACTCGAGATCGGCATCGTCGAATACGATGAACGGGGCGTTGCCGCCGAGTTCCAGCGAGAGCTTCTTGAGCGTGCCGGCCGATTCGCGCGCGAGGTGAATGCCCACGGCCGTCGAGCCGGTGAAAGTCATTTTGCGCACGCGATCGTCGGCCAGCCAGTCCGCGACGGCATCGATGCCGCGCGTGCGCGACGCCGTAATGACGTTGAGTACCCCCGGCGTCACACCGGCCGCGACGGCGAGTGCCGCCAGCGCAAGGGCGGTGAGCGGCGTGTCCTCGGCGGGTTTGGCGACCACCGTGCAACCTACGGCCAGCGCCGGCGCAATCTTGCGCGCGATCATCGCGAGGGGGAAATTCCAGGGCGTGATGGCAGCGACGACGCCGACAGGCTCCTTCTCCGCCGTCATGCGCTTGCCGGGTTGCTGTTGCGGAATGATGTCGCCGTAGACGCGTGTCGCCTCGCCCGCGAACCAGTCGACATACGAGGCGCCGTATGCCACTTCGCCGCGAGCCTCGGAAAGCGGCTTGCCTTGCTCGAGCGAGATCAGCGTGGCGAGATCGTCCCCGTTCGCGAGAATCAGCGCATGCCAGCGCCTGAGTACCTCGGCGCGTTCGCGCGGCAGCTTGTGACGCCAGCCGGGAAGCGCACGGTAGGCGGCGTCGGTCGCGGCGCGAGCATCGATAGCCGTGCTGTCGGGCACCTCCGCCAGCAACGCGTCGCTGGCCGGGTTCTGTACGGGGTAGCGACGAGCATCGCGGGCATCGGCCCATTCGCCGTTGATCAGGTTCTGGCGGCGCATCAAATCGGGGCGTGACAGGGAAAGCGACATACGGGCGAGTCTCCGGAATGGGGCGAACTGGATGCGGGTTCAAGCGCGGCTGTGCGGTTCAGCCATGAAGCGCGGCGCGCACGTCGGCCGCCTCGAGTACGTCGTCGAGCGTGGCCCGAACGCGGGAGAACAGTTCGGCGAAGTCGTCCGCTGTGTAACACAAGGCAGGCGCGAAGCCGAGGATGTTGTCGCCGAAGGCGCGGAAAATCACACCGTTGCGATACGCCGCCGCGCCGATGCGCTCATGGAGTTTGAGTGACGGATCGAAGCGTCGGCGCGTCGTCTTGTCGGCGACGAGTTCGAGCGCGCCGAGCAAACCGCGATGACGCGAGTCACCGACCAGGGGATGATCGAGGAGTGCGTCGAGCCCGTCGGCAAACGTCCTGGCGTGTGCCTGACCGTTTGCCAGCAGGCCGTCTTCGACATAGAGCTTCAGACATGCGAGACCGATGGCCGCGCTCACCGGATGCGCAGAGTACGTCTGACCATGCCCTACGGGAGCGCCTTTCGCCGCGTCGGCAATGGCCTGATAAATGCCGTCGGACATCAGCACCGCGCCCATCGGCGCATAACCGGCGGTCAGTCCCTTGGCGAGCGTCATCAGATCGGGGGAGACCTCTTCCGCCTCGCAGGCGAACATCGGCCCGGTACGCCCGAAACCGGTGATGACCTCGTCGGCGACGAACAGGATGTCGAGGCGCCGGCACGCATCGCGCATGGCGCGCAGCCAACCTCTGGGCGGCACGATCACGCCGCCGGAGCCCTGCACGGGTTCACAGAAGAACGCCGCGACGTGCTCCGCGCCGAGTTCACCGACCTTTGCTTCAAGTGCGGCGACCGAGGCGGCAATGATCGCCTGCGGGTCGTCGGGTGTGGCGCTTCGGTACGGATAGGGCGACGGGATGTGATGTTGCGTCGCGAGCGGCAAATCGAAGTTGCGATGGAAGGCAGCCAGTGCAGTCAGTCCGGCACCGGTGGACGACGACCCGTGATACCCGCGCTCAAGCGCGATGAAGTGCTTCTTGGCCGGCTTGCCGATAGCGTTGTAGTAATGCGTGATGAAGCGCACGGCGGCGTCGACGGCATCCGAACCGCCGAGCGTGAAGTAGACGTGTTGCAATGACGGCGGCGTCAGTTCCACGAGTTTCTGCGCAAGCGTGATGGCCGGTGCGCAGGCAAAGCCGAAATAGCCTGTCGCGTAGGGCAGCCGGTTCAATTGCTCCGTCGCCGCCTTGACGATGGACGGCTGTCCGTAACCGGTATTGACGCACCACAGACCGGCAAATCCGTCGAGCAAGGCGTTACCGTCCGCGTCGTGCAGCCAGGCGCCGTTGCCGCTGGTAAGCACCGTCGCGCCCTGCGCCTCATGCGCGCGGTAGTCGGCAACCGGGTGAATCAGAAACTGGCGATCGGCATCGATCAGCGATTCGTTGGACATACGCGGCACCTCATCGGAATGTTGGGGAACGGAGTCGCGACCCGCGGCGTGGTGTGCGCGGGCCATCGTGTCATCCCATTAAAGACTCGCCGAAAATCGAGGTCATCCTACGAACCGATGGAGACAACGTGCGCGACGTGCTGCTTCTCGTGGAGAGGCATGCGTTACCGCAGCACCTGCTCGGCAACGTCGTCCACCGCTGCGCGAGCAATGCTGACCATCTCGTCGACGTCCGCCCGCGTGGCGATCAGCGGCGGGGCGAAGCCGAGAATGTCGCCGTGTGGCATGGCGCGCGCGATCATGCCGCGGGCCAGTGCGGCGGCGGACACGCGCGGGCCGATCTTCATCGCGGCGTCGAAAGGCTGACGCGCCGCACCATCCGCCATGAACTCGATCGCCGCCAGCAAGCCGACGCCACGCACCTCCCCCACGAGCGGATGCCTGTCGAACGCCGCGCGCAACCTCTCGCCGAAGTACTTGCCGACGTCGGCCGCGTTCTGCGTCAGATTCTCGCGCTCCAGAATGTCGAGGTTGGCGAGCGCCGCCGCGGCACAGATCGGGTGTCCGGAGTACGTCCAGCCGTGGCCCATCGGACCGTTCTCGCGCGAACCGCGTTCGAGCACATCCCAAACGCGCTCGCCCACGATCACGCCGGAGAGCGGCGCATATGCGCTCGTCAGCCCCTTGGCGATGGTGATCAGATCCGGCGTCATGCCGTAGTGCTGGGAGCCCATTGACGACCCGAGACGGCCGAAGCCACACACGACCTCGTCTGCGATGAGCAGAATGTCGTGACGGCGCAGCACGGCCTGAATCGCTTCCCAATAGCCGGCAGGCGGTGCGATGATGCCGCCTGTGCCCATCACCGGCTCACCGATGAAGGCCGCAATGGTGTCGGCACCTTCGCGGGCGATCAGCGTCTCGAGCGCCTCGACGCAATGCGCCACGAACGCCTGCTCGCTCATGCCGGCCGGTGCCTTTCGGTACCAGTGCGGGCAAATCGTGTGATGCACCCGCTCGACCGGCAGGTCGAAGTGCTGGTGGAAGCTCGGCAGCCCGGTCAGGCTGCCCGTGACGATGCCTGAGCCGTGATAGCCGCGCTCGCGCGAAATGATTTTCTTCTTCCGCGGACGTCCGAGCACGTTGTTGTAGTACCAGACGATCTTGATCTGCGTCTCGTTCGCATCCGAGCCGGACAAACCGTAATAGACCTTCTTCATGCCGTCGGGCGACCAGTCGATGATGCGCTTCGACAACTCGATGATGGCGTCGGTCGAGTGGCCCACATACGTGTGGTAGTAGGCAAGCGACAACGCCTGCTTGTGGATGGCGTCGGCCACTTCCGTGCGGCCGTAGCCGATGTTCACGCAATAGAGGCCGGCGAAGGCGTCGAGATAGCGGCGGCCCTCATGGTCCTCGATGCGCATGCCCTGCGCCGTGCGGATGATCTTGCCCGGCAGTGTGCCGCTGGCATGATCGGCGGCGTGCGTGGACGGGTGCATGAAGTGTGCGCGATCCTGTGCGAGCAATTGTTCGGTCGAGGGGGGCATGGGACGTCTCCTTGATATCAATGAAGCAAAAAAGAATGCGGACGAGCGAATCAGGTGCGATGCATCGGGATGCCGAGATTGCCGAGGCAGAAGTACTTGGTTTCGGTGAACGGCTCGAATCCGTCCACGCCGCCTTCGCGGCCGAGGCCAGACGCCTTCATGCCGCCGAACGGCACCGGGGCGCCGGTGAACTTCACGCCGTTGACGCTTACCATCGCGAAATCGAGGCGGCGGATCAGCGTAAAAATCTCGTCCACGCGTCGTCCGCAGACGTATGCGGCAAGGCCGTACTCGGTGTCGTTGGCCCGGGTGACGACCTCGTCGAGCGAGTCGAACGCGCACACGGCGGAAATCGGGCCGAAGTTTTCTTCGTCGTAGATGCGCATGCCGGGAGCGGCGTCGGCAACGACGGTCGGGCGGTAGAACCAGCCGCCGAGCGGATGCGGCTCGCCGCCGACGGTGATCTGGGCGCCCTTCCGGCGGGCGTCTTCCACGCGGGCCGCAGTCGCCTCGAACGCCGCCTGATGCATGAGTGGCCCGACATCGACGTTCGCGGAAAACGCCGGACCGACGCGTAACCGCGCGACCGCTTGCGTATACCGATCTACAAACGCCCCATAGCGCGTGCGCGCGACAAAAATCCGGTTCGCGGCGCAGCAGTCCTGTCCGGACGTCTGGAACTTGGCGGCAACGGCGATGCGTACCGCCTCATCGATATCCACATCGTCCAGCACGATGAACGGCGCGTTTCCGCCGAGTTCGAGGGCGAGCTTCTTGACGCCGCTCGCCGCTGCGGCCTGCGCCACCCGTTGGCCGACGCGTGTCGAGCCCGTAAAGCTGACGGCCCGCACGCGAGCGTCGCCGACGAGCGCGCGCATCGCCATGTCCGGCTCACCCAGCACCACATTGAAAAGCCCCGGCGGCAGCCCCGCTTCGTCGGCCAACTGCGCGAGTGCAAGCGCGCAGAACGGCGTCTCGTGTGCGGGCTTCACGACGACAGTGCAACCGGCCGCCAGCGCGGCGGCGGCCTTGCGCGTGATCATCGCGAAAGGAAAGTTCCAGGGCGTGATGAGCGCCGCAACGCCGACCGGCTCGCGCACGGTGCCCAATTGCGCACCTTCGATGTGCGACGTAATGGTTCGACCATCGAGACGGCGGGCCTCATGACCGTACCACTCGATGAACGATGCGCCATAGCCAATCTCGCCGCGCGCTTCATGGAGCGGCTTGCCCTGCTCGTGGGCGAGCAGCACCGCAAGGTCTTCGGCGTGCTGCCGGATCAACGCGTGCCAGCGCTGCAGCGCGGCGCAGCGCTCGGCAGCGGGTGTCCAGCGCCACGTCGAGAAGGCGCGCTCGGCGGCATCGACCGCGACGCCGATTTGCTCACGCGTGAGCATCGGCACATGGCCGAGCGTCGATTGATCGGCCGGATCGACGACGGCAATGGACGCGGCGTCGTCGCTATGCGTCCAGCGTCCGTCGATGTAACACAGCGATTTGAACAGCACCGGGTGGTCGAGCAACATCGGCAAACTCCTGACTTGGCGTTCGTTCGTCATGAAGCGATTGTCGGTGGCGACGGCCCGCTGTTTTTTCTGTTCCGATCGTGCGGACGTCGGTTTTCTTCTGATTTAGCCGTACCTGGCGAGAAAGATTTCGCGGACCGCGATCAGTCGGCGTCGACCCAGCCCGGAACTGCGTGCGCCTGGACTTTGACGACTTTGGTAACGACGTAGGTGAAGTAGCGCTCGATGCCCAAGTCCGCCATCAGCAGGCCGTCGATGAAACGCTGGTAATGATCGATGTCGCGCGCGAGTACGTGAACGATGTAATCGACACCGCCACCTGTGGCGTGGCATTGCACGACCTCGGGGGCGTCGCACAGGCGCGCCTCGAAGCGGTTCATGTCATGCGCGGTATGCCGCGCGAGCGTGATCTCGACGATGATACGGCTGACGTGCATCACGCCGCTCCAGTCGACGTCGGCGCGATAGCCGCGAATCACCCCCGCCGCTTCGAGTCGCTGCACGCGCTCCCACGTGGGCGAAACGGACAGGTGGATCCGCTCGGCCAGACGCGATTTGGTGATGCGGCCTTCACGGGCCAGCACACTGAGGATGGCGATGTCGAAACGGTCGAGTTTCACCATGGGAGGGAACGCTTTTTAAAGAGAGGGCTGAGGCGTACGCGAGTCGCTGACGCTATGCGCTCGGCAGCACGTCGGCCAGAACGCAGAGCGTGTCACCGATGCCGACGCGGCCCGGAAAATGTCGGCCGATGAGCATGCCATCGCGTCTTGCCCGGTACTCCACTGGTGCGACGCCCGTCCGTGTCACGTCGTGAACGCGCGCAATGACGTCGCAACGCTTCACCATCGTGCCGAGGTCATGGCGCATTTCAAGCAGCCCGTCGTGCTCGCTGGTGAGGTGGCAGTCGTCGTCAGGCATGGCGAGTTGTACCGACGTTGCCTCGCTCGCGGCGTCAGCGCCGTCGCGCCATGCCACGTCGGCCGGCACGATGCCTGCGTGCACGAGCACGCCGTACACGCCGCGATGCGCGATTGCGACGTTGCGCGCGCTTGCCGTTCCACCGCCGCCGAGCTCCGTCGTAACGAACACCTTGCCCTGCGATTCCGCCGCATTGTCGTAAAGTCCGTGAGCATCGGGATCTCGCATGCGCAGCGAATAGGGTGCGCCGAAGGCCTGCATCGCGGCGTCGCAACGGGCTTGTTGCTCGGTGTCGTTCAGTTCGTGGATGGCGGCGAACGGCAGGAAATCCAACGTACGACCTCCGGAATGGATGTCGAGCACGACGTCCGCCATGGGCAGCAGGCAACGTGAGAAATAGTCGGCCACGCGCTCGGTGACCGAGCCGTCGGCGCGTCCCGGGAAAGCGCGGTTCAGGTTGCCACCGTCCAGCGGCGACGTGCGTTTTCCCGCATGCACGGCAGGCGTGTTCATGAACGGCACGATGATGACGGTGCCGGTGACGTCGCGTGTCTTGAGGGCATTCGCCAGTCGCGATAGCACGATAGGCCCTTCGTACTCGTCGCCATGATTGCCGCCGGTGAGTAGCGCGACGGGGCCGTCGTCACGCCGGATGACGGTGATCGGCACCATCACGGCGCCCCACGCACTCGTATCGTTGGAGTGCGGGACTTTCAGAAAGCCGTGCTGGACGCCGTCCTGACGAAGATCGACCGTCGGATACACACGCGGCGGAAGTGCGAGAACCTCTTGATCGCGATGCATGCTCAATAACCTCGCGTCAGGTCGACGTTGCAGGGAACTCGTCCCGTTTCGCGAAAATCGCGGATGTTGTCGGCGATTACTCGCGCTGCCGTCTCATGATCCGTGGGTGCCGAAATGTGCGGCAGCACGGTCACGCGCGGATGGTCCCAGAACGACGAATCGAGCGGCAGCGGTTCGACGTCGAACACGTCGAGCACGGCATGCGTGAGGTGGCCCCGGTCGAGGGCGTCGAGCAAGTCGGACGCCACGATCACAGGACCACGCGAGAAATTGATGAGCGAGGCACCCGGTTTGATGCGACCGAGGCGCTCCGCGTCCAGCATCCCTCGGGTTTGCGCCGTCAACGGAATCAGGCTGACGACGATGTCGCTTGCGGAGAGCATCGCGCACAGGCCGTCGTCGCGAGCGTACGTTTCGACGCCGTCCAGCGTCTTCGGCGAACGACTCCATCCGTGCACGACGAACCCGGCGTCGCGCAATCGCACCGCGGCCGCCTGCCCGAGTTCACCGAGTCCGAGCAATCCCACCGTCGTCTGCGACGGCTTGCGATAGGCGTGCTGCAACCAAACGCGCTGCGTTTGCTGACGCGCGTAGCGGGGCATGTCGCGTTGCAGGTAGTAGGTCCACGCCAGCACGGCCTCGGCCATCGTGCGCGACATCTCGGGATCGATCAGTCGCGTGATCGGCGGACTGTCCGACGGGAGCGCCGCGATGAGCGATTCCACGCCGGCCCAAAGGCTCTGAATCCATCGCAAGCCCGTCAGGGCGGTCAAGTCCGCGGGATCCGGATTCGCGACGATGGCAACGGACACCTGCTCGCGCTGCGACGCCGACAGTTCGGCCAGCGGCGCGACGATCTCGCCGGGCAGCGCGGCGCGCAGGGCGTCGAGGTACGGACGTTGATAGTCCGCGGACATCCGGCTAAGGAAGGCAATGACGGGCGGCATCGTGGCGCTCGTTCAGACTGTGCTGGCCGCGGTGGCGGCGTCGTTCGCCATCTCTTCCATGTCCTGAAAGCGGTCGGCGATGCGCGGATGCACGCGGCCGCCGTCGGACGCGCCAATCGCCAGCAGAATTTCGTCTGGGCCAGGGGCATCCGTCATCTGGAACGTCGCCGTGATGAAGTGGGAACGCTTGCCCGTTTCCGATTTGTGAATCATCGGCACCGACACCAGCGTGCCCGGGCCGACGCGCGTGTTGGTGAACGGCAGGAAGGCCGTGCCGTTCACGGCGGTGCGGAACAGATTGCCGAAGCGCAGCGTGTGAATCATGGCCGAGGCATGTTCGATTTCGCCGTTCGTGCCGACGACAGCCGCCTTGCCGTATGCCTCCACGCGCTCCCCTGGGATGACATCGACCAGACGTTGCGTCATTAGCGCACCAAGCTCCGGGGCGAGACGCACGATTTCCGGACGCAGATTCTCGACGAATCCCTGACCGGCCCATGGATTGCGAATGACAGCGGCGACGACGACCGTCGTGACCGGCGTCTCGGCGGCCTTGCCGCCCTCACGGTAGGTGGTCTCGACGTACGTTGCGATCTTGCGAAGCTCTTGTTTCACGGGTGTCTCCTGTTGCGCTGCAGTACAGATGCCGTCACCTGCCGCTCGTGCGGCGAAGCGGCTCGAAGGACGTGCGCCGCGGCGATCCGGGCGCCTGGGGAAAACGTGGCAAACATCCGTGGCTTGCCGATGAGACTCATGCTATTGCGCCCGAAGCGGCCGGTCTTCCGCCGGAACGTCGGAAGATGTTTTTTTTCTTCCGACGCTTTGGTGTAGATTTTTTGGGCGAGAAAGGAGGCACGCAATGCCGGAACATCACCAACGGCTCATGGCATTGCGCCATGTCGCCAGTCAGATCAGCAATGACGAAGACATCGACGCACTGTTTCGCGATCTCGTGCGTGGTGCGGTGCAGCAAGGTGGGTGGGATCTCGGCTCCGTCATGAGCATCGATCTCGCCCATGGCTACGGGCTGGTGATCACGCGCTTCGAGACAAGCATGCTGCCGCAGCATGTCGAAGACCGCTGGGAGTTGGCGACCAGTCCGTCGCTCATCGCCTTGCAGACGAATGAACCCGTCTATATCCGCGATGCGCTGGAGAACCCGCAATTCCCCGGCTACCGGCGCGAAGCGCGCGAGCGCGGCTACCGGACGGTGCTGGTACTGCCGATGGCCTCGCGCGATACGGAAGGCCGGCCGATGGTGCTGACGGTCGCATCGCGCAAGGTGCGCGACGTCGGCGAGGACGACCTCACCTTCATGGCGACGGTCGTGCATCTCGGCGCGATTGCGGTGGAGCGGGCTCACCGGCAGCGCGCGCAGGTGATGGCGCATGAGCGTCTGCAACGCACGCTCGAAGCGCAACGCACGTTGCTGGGCGATGTGCTCGCCGGCGGCTCGTTCGATCAGTTGACGTCGTCGCTGAGCGATCTGATCGGACGTCCGGTGCTCGTCATCGACTTCCTCGCCAATCAATGGCACGCGTCGGCGTCGCCCGTTCCCTCGCTGATGGACGATGCGGCGTGGACACGCTGGCTGTCCGGCGCACAGGGGCGAGAGCTCAGCGCTAACGTGCGCGACGCCCTGCAACGCTACCGTCAGACCCGCCTCGACGTGCCGCTGGGACGTCCCCCCGGTCAGGCCACCGTCGGCGCGGGCATTGAACCATTGACGGTCGACGACGACCTCGTCGGCGCGCTGCTCACGTTCGGCGACGATGCGCTGAGCGACCTCCAGCAGTTACTGTTGGAGAGCGCCCGCTTTGCGCTGAGCGTTCAACTGATGCGCAGCGTGGTGCGGTTCCGGTTCGAGACACGCACGCTCACCGAGTTGTTCTTCGAGATTGTGGAGCGCCGCTGGCGAGATGAAGGCGATTTGATTAGCCGCGCCCGCCATCTCGGCGTCGCCCTCGATGCGCCGCTGCGCATGATGGTCGTCGATTATCCGGACCAGCGAACCAGTGTGGCCTCGGGCCGTGCCGCCGGGCATCTGTCGCTGGAGAGCCATAGCACGGTCGAATTGCTTGCCCGTCAGTTGAATGTGCCGATGCACATCGTGACGATCGGAGGCGGTCTAGTGTGTCTGGCGCCGCAGGACGGTTCGGCAGACGCCACCGCACTCGCCCGCCTCGCCAGGCGCATGAGCGAGGCGCTGGCACGGTCCCTGGGACGCGAGCCTATCATCGTGATGAGCGATCTCTGCGAAGGGCTGGAGCCGCTCGCGCGCGAATGGGAGCGTTGCTGGCGCATGATTCGCGTGGCGCGCAAGTTTGGTCGCAGCGGCCCGCTGGACATGCCGGGCCTGGGCCCCCTGCCGATGCTCATGGGAGCGGCCGATTCGTCCGACGTCCACGGTTTTGTGGAAGGCACCATCGGCAAGCTCGTCGAACACGACCGACAGTCGGGATCGCCGTACCTCGACACGCTGACGGAATACGTACGCTCCGGCTGCCGCAGTCAGCCGTGCGCCGACGCGATGGGACTGCACGTCACCACGCTGCGGTACCGCCTCGCCCGCATTCAGGAGTTGTTCGGCATCGACGTGGAGACACCGGAGCGCCGCTTCGCGGTGGAGCTTGCCATTCATCTGCACGCGCTCACGAAGCGCGCGGCTCCCGTCACACCTGGGGCGGCGCCATCCACCGAAGGGGCGAAGTCAAAAGCCATGCAGGCCGCGTCGAGCGTGCATGCCGGCGGGCGTGTGGCGAGCGCATCCATGAAAACCCTGCCGCGCAATCGAGAGTAATTCACTTCGCGTCTCCTGCGATTCGACGGAAGCCGACAAAAAAGTCCTCGCATATCGTTGACCTCAACGTAATGACGTTTCGAGGTCAACGACATGCAAGCTGTCACCCAACAGCGCCAGACGCCCACGGCCGGCGCTGGCACCGCCCCCGCGATTTCGGCCATCGACCCGGTGGCGCTACGCCGCGCGCTCGGAACATTCGTGACCGGTGTGACCGTCGTCACGACGCGTGACGAAGAAGGCCGCCCGCGCGGCATGACCGCCAACTCCTTCACGTCCGTCTCGCTCGACCCGCCGCTGTTGCTCGTGTGCATCGGCAAGCGTGCGGCGAGCTACCCGGTGTTCCAGCGCACGGAACACTTCGCCGTCAATCTGCTGCATGACGGCCAGACCGAAGTGTCGAACCTGTTCGCATCGAAGTCCGCGGAGAAGTTCACGACGGTGGGGCATGACGTCGTCCACACGGGCGCGCCGGTCCTGACCGACTGCCTGACGTGGTTCGACTGCATTGTGCACAACCGCGTCGACGCCGGCGACCACGCCATCCTGATCGGCCAGATTCAGGCCTTCGGTACCAGCCCGGCCGCGCCGCTCGGCTTCTGCCGTGGTCGCTACGCCCATGTGAAAGATCCGTTGCCGCCGGGCTGGCTGTCGTCGCACGACATGATTGTCGGTTATCTGATCGACGCGAACGGAAGCCTGCTGCTCGCGCAGGACGGCAAGGGCGGATGGGTACTGCCCAGCGCGCCGCGCCGACTTGCGAGCGGACGCCTGCCGCTCGCCGGTGGCGGTGAACTCGAGCTGGTGCCGCACGACACCTTTCTCTACTCGGTGTTCGACACCGCCGAGAACGATCCCGGCTATCTGATGTACCGGGCGCGACTCGCGCAACCGCTCTCGCACGACGAGCTGCCGCCAAACTTCCGCTTCTTCCCGTTCGACCAGTTGCCCTACGACGACATCCCGTCCCGCGAGATTCGATCGATGGTGCGTCGCTACGTTCGCGAAACCGCCGGAGGACACTTCGGCATTTACATGGATTCTCACGATGGTGGGCGCATCGCAATGGTCAGCGATGCACAGCCGTGGACCCAACCTTTCCAAGCCTGACGCTGGAGTCAACTGATGCATACGACGGTACAAACGCTGGAGGGCTCTCGCCAGCAACTGTTTATCGACGGGCAGTTCACCGCGCCGCATAGCAACGTGTACGTTCCGAGCTACGACCCGACGACCGGCCGCCCCTGGTACGAGTTCGCGCAGGCCGATGCGGTGGACGTCGACCGCGCCGTACGCGGCGCACAAGCGGCGCTCGTCAACCCGGCCTGGCGGCGCATGACGCAAACCGAGCGTGGCAAGCTCGTGCGCAAGCTCGGCGAACTGGTGCTCGCCAACGCCGAAGCGCTCGCCGCCATCGAGTGCCGCGACAACGGCAAGCTGCTCAAGGAAATGCGTGCGCAAATGCGGGCGATTCCCGATTCGTATTCGTATTTCGCGGGCATGGCAGACAAGCTGCAAGGCGACACCATTCCCGTCAACAAGCTCGACACGCTGAACTTCAACACGCGCGAGCCAATTGGCGTGGTCGGCATGATCATTCCGTGGAACTCGCCGCTGATGATGCTCACCGGCACGCTCGCGCCCTGTCTTGCGATTGGCAACACCATCGTGGTGAAGCCATCGGAGCACGCGACGGCGTCCACGCTCGCGCTCGCCGAACTGGCGATCGAAGCCGGTATTCCGCCGGGCGTCGTGAACGTGGTGACGGGCGACGGCATGACCACCGGCGACGCGCTGACGCGTCATCCCGGCATCGCCAAATACGTTTTCACGGGCAGCACCGTGACCGGGCGCAAGATTGCCGGCAACGCTGCGCAAAATCTGGTGCCTTGTCAGATGGAGCTCGGAGGTAAGTCGCCGCACGTGGTGTTTGGCGACGTGGACATCGAGCGCGCCGTGAACGGCGTCGTCTCGGGCGTGTTCGCCGCCGCCGGTCAGACATGCGTGGCCGGGTCACGCTGCTTCGTCGAGGCGTCCGTGCACGACCGTTTCGTCGAGGCGCTGGTTGAGCGCACGCGTCGGGTGCGTGTGGGGCATCCGACGCACGAAGACACCGACATCGGACCGCTGGCGCTGGCCGCGCAATTGGACAAGGTCGAGGGCTACGTGGCTTCGGGCATTCAGGAAGGGGCGCGCGTGGCCGCCGGCGGTCAGCGCCCGGCGCGCGACGATCTCACCGGTGGCTGGTACTACGAGCCGACCGTCATGACGCATGCGCGCAACGAAATGCGCTTCATGCAGGAGGAGATCTTCGGTCCGGTCGTCGGTGTCGTGCCGTTCTCGGACGAAGCCGAACTCATCCGGCTGGCAAATGCCACGGAGTATGGCCTGGCCGCCGGCATCTGGACGCGCGACATCGACCGCGCCATGCGCTTCGCACGCGACGTGGAGGCGGGCACGGTCTGGATCAATACCTATCGCTCGGCGGCTTACATGTCAGCCAACGGCGGCACCAAGCACAGCGGCTACGGCCGTCGCGGCGGCTTCGAAGTGATGCGCGAGTTCTCCCGTCTGAAGAACGTCGTGATCGATTACTCGGGGGCGATGCAGGATCCGTTCGTGATCCGTCTGCGCTGATCGCCCGCAATACACAAACGAAAACCCCCTGGAGATCTACCCATGAAATTCTCCGTATCGCTCAGCATGGAGCGCTTCTCGCCGCAGGACACGATGAACGACGCCGTGCGCAACATGCTGCACCTCGCGCGCATCGCCGACGAAGGCGGCTTCGAGACGCTGTGGACCGCCGAGCACCACACCATCGAATGCACCATCTCGCCGAACCCGTTCATCACGCTTACGTGGCTCTCGCAGCACACCGAGCAGATCCGTCTGGGCACGGCCACCATCGTCGCACCGTACTGGTCGCCGATTCGTCTGGCAGGCGAGGCCGCGATGTGCGACCACCTGACGGGCGGACGCCTCGAATTCGGTATCGCGCGCGGCGCGTATCAGTATGAGTTCGACCGCATGGCGGGCGGTATTCCGCAGCAGGAAGGCGTGGCGTACATGAAGGAACTGGTGCCGGCGGTGAAGAAGTTGTGGGAAGGCGATTACGCGCATGACGGGCATTACTGGCAATTCCCGCTCGCCACGTCGGTGCCGAAGCCGCTGCAACAGCCGCATCCGCCGATCTGGGTGGCAACGCGTGATCCGGGCAGTTTCGACTGGGCCGTCGGTGTGGGCGCGAACATCCTGTCGACGCCGCTCGCCGCCCCTGTCTCCGAAGTCGCCGTACTGGGCGATAAATTCCGCAAGGCAGTGGCCGATCATCCGGAACGCCCGCGGCCGCGCTTCATGATGCTGCGCCGCACCTGCGTGTACGACCGTCCGCAGGACTGGGAAATCGCCGTGCGTCACAGCGTGGATTTCGGCCGCACGTTCGAGAACCTGATGCAGAACATCGGCACCGTCAGGAACGGCTTCCCGGAAGCCGTGCCGTACGAGTCGGTTGTCGGGCGCGCCAACTACGATCCGGCGGCAATCCGAGAAAACCTGATGTTTGGCACGCCGGACGAGATCGTGCGCAAGCTCGAAGTGTACGAGGCGCAAGGCGTCGACCAGTTCTGCCTCGGCCTGTCGTTCAATCTGCCGTTCGAGTTGCAGGTAAAGACGCTGCGTCTGTTCATCGACGAAGTGATGCCCCATTTCGCCGCGCGTGAAGCAGGTCGCGCCAGGGAGGCCAATGCGGCTGCGGCGGCACAGTTGGCCGAGACGTCTGGGCGTCCGGCCGCGCTGGCATCGGCGGGCCGCTGACGCATGAGTGCGCGCGCCATGACCGAACCGCCCACCGATTCGCCCGCACAGACGCTGCAAGTCGGCGATGTCACGCTGGCCTATCGCCTGCTCGGCCGAGGCACCCGCCCGCTCGTGTGCATTCACGGCGTGGGATCGTACCAGGAAGCTTGGGACGACGTGGCTACCCTGCTGGCCGACGACTTCCGCATCCTCACCTTCGATCTGCGCGGTCACGGCAGATCGTCGCGGGTAAAGGGACGATACGAGATCGACGATTTCGTCGCCGACGCGCTGGCACTTGCGGATCACGTGGGCTTCGCCACGTTCGATCTCGCGGGCTTCTCGCTGGGCGGGCTGATCGCACAGCGGCTGGCGCTCTCGTATCCGACGCGCCTGCGTCGTCTCGCGCTGCTCGCCACGGTGTCGGGCCGGACCAAAGAGGAGCGCGAGCGCGTACTCGCGAGGCTCGCCGCGTTGCAGGGCGGCGAGCGTGGCGCCCATTACGACGCCTCGCTGTCTCGCTGGCTGACGGAAGACTTTCAGGCGAGACATCCGGAGCGGATCGTCTATCTGCGCAAACGCAATGCGCAGAACGATCCGGATTGTTATGCGTCGGCCTACCGCGTGCTGGCGGAGACCGATTTCGGCGGGTTCATCGATCAGATCCGCGTGCCGACGCTCATCGTCACCGGCGAAGACGATCAGGGCTCGAACCCGCGCATGGCCCGCTTTATGCATGAGTGCATCGTCGGCTCGCAACTCGCCATCCTGCCGGGCATGCGGCATTCGATTCTGGTCGAAGCGGCCGCGCCGGTCGCGGGGCTGTTGCGGGATTTCCTTGTTGATGACCCGGAAAAGAAGGGGCCCCCAGCATGATCGTCGAAGAGCGCATTTACCGCATTCGCAACGGTTGCATGAGTCTGTACCTGAATCTCGTGCGGACCGAAGGGCTGGCGATTCAGCAGCCCATCCTCGGGCATCTCGTCGGGTATTTCACGACGGAGATCGGTGTGCTCAGTCAGGTGACCCATCTCTGGGCGTATCCGAGTCTGGACGAGCGTGCCAGGCGTCGCGCGCGCCTGGCGCAAGACAAGCGCTGGCAGGCGTTCATTCCGCGTCTGTCCGAATTGATCGAAACCGCCGAGAACCGCATTCTGGTACCGACCGATTTTTCCCCGCTCACGGCGTTCACGCCACAGGCTGCCACGGACCATCATTCTACGGACCCAAAGGAGGTTGGCCATGACTGACCGACTGAGAATCGAAAACCTGTACAAGGTCTTCGCTGACAAGCCGGCGCGAGCGCTGGCCATGTTGCGCGACGGCAAACGCAAGTCCGAGGTGCTCGAAACGCTCGGCCAGGTCGTGGGACTCGACGACGTCTCCCTGACGGTTCCGTCCGGTGCGATCTACATGATCATGGGGCTCTCCGGCTCCGGGAAATCGACGCTCGCGCGTTGCATCAACCGCCTCAACGAGCCTTCCGACGGCCGGATTCTGCTCGACGGCGAGGACCTGTGTGCGCTTCACGAGGCGGGGCTGCGCGAGGTGCGTCGCAATCGCATCTCGATGGTGTTCCAGCACTTCGCGCTGCTACCGAATCGCCGTGTCATCGAAAACGTGGAGTTCGGACTCAAGCTGCGTGGCATGCCGGCAGCACAGCGGCGCCGTCGCGCCGAGGAGGTGCTGTGCGTGGTTGGACTGGCGCGCTGGGCGTATCACATGCCGCACGAACTGAGCGGCGGTATGCGGCAGCGCGTGGGGCTGGCCCGTGCGCTCGCTACCGAGGCGGACGTCCTCATCATGGATGAAGCCTTCAGCGCGCTCGATCCGCTCATCCGAACGGAAATGCAGGACGAGCTGCTGCGTCTTCAGCACACGCTCAACAAGACCATTCTGTTCATCACGCATGACTTTCAGGAAGCGCTCAAGCTCGGCACGCGCATCGCCATCATGTCGGAGGGTCGCCTTGTGCGCGAAGGCACGCCGCAACAGATCGTGCTGGATCCGGGCAGCGACTACGTGGCGGCGTTCACCCGTGACGTCGACCGTGCCCGCCTTTTCGATGCGCGTTCGGTGATGGCGCCCGTGCCCGCGGTGCTCGCCCAATGCGAGCACGGGTTGCCATGCGTGCCGGCCGACATGCGCCTGGTCGATGTGGCCGCGCGTTTCAAATCCGACGGACCGATGGGTGTGACCGACGACGACGGCAAGCTGATCGGAGTGCTGGACGTGGGGCAGTTGCTTGCCCGGATTGGCGCCACTGCCGGCGCAGGAGACCATCATGCTTAATGCCGACCAACTTGCGGTATTCCCCTTCGATCAGTGGATTCAGGAGGGCGTGCAATGGATGGCGCTGCACATGCGTCCGCTGTTCCTGGTCATCAAATGGCCTGTCGAGCGGTTGCTGACGTTCAACGACAGCGTATTTCACGCCGCGCCGTTCCCGGTGATGGTCGTGATCGCGTTCCTGCTGTGTTGGCGTTTGGCCAGTCTTGGCGTGGCGGCATTCAGCGCCGTCGTGTTCGTGGTCATCGCCATGCTCGGGGTGTGGGGCGAAGCGATGACGACGCTCTCGCTCATCATGACCGCCATTCTGTTCTGTGCGCTCATTGGCATTCCCATCGGCATCTGGAGCGCGCGCAGCGAGCGAGCGTGGCTGGTGGTGCGACCGGTGCTCGACATCATGCAGACGACCCCGACGTTCGTATATCTCGTGCCGGTGGTGATGCTCTTCGGCGTGGGCAACGTGCCGGGCGAAGTCGCCGTGGTGACGGCCGCGATGCCACCGCTCATCCGCTTCACGCATCTGGGCATTCGCATGGTCGAGCATGAAATCGTGGAAGCCGGTCTCGCGTTTGGGGCGGACAAGCGTCAGTTGCTGTGGGAGGTGCAATTGCCGCTCGCGGTGCCGACGATTCTCGGTGGCCTGAACCAGACCGTGCTCACGGCGATGGTGATGTCGGTCGTGGTGGCCATGATCGGCGCGGAAGGTCTCGGGCTGGTGGTGCTGCAGGGGCTGGGGCGACTCGATGTGGGACGCGCGGCTGTCGGTGGCATCGCCATCGTGTTGCTGGCCATGATGCTCGACCGGTTCACACAGAAGCTCGCACGCACGAAGCCGCGCGATCAGCAGACGTTTCGGGCGGTGATCTCGCGATTGTTTCGTGGGGAGCGTCGGGTGGGGGCCGAAGTGCCGCCGACGGCGCGTGCGGCGGATGCGCGCGAAGCGCTCTGAACGAAGCGGCGGAGCATCAGGTTTTCGTACGTTTGGCAGCACAGAAACGCCGGCCATGACGACGGTGTCAGGGATCGGCACCCGAGCCCTCGGGCGGAAGTCCCGCGGGCCGATAACTCGACGATCGGAAAGATCGAACAGGTCTTGGAGAGCAGCAATGAAAGGATTCGCAAAGGCGGTTGCTTCGTTCACGTTTTCGCTGGTCGCGGCGGGCGCGTTGCATGCCCAGACGCTTCCGGGCACGGGAAAGACGATCCATTACGCGCAAAGCGACAGCTTCGGTGGTAATTACGTCGTCGCCCAGATCGTCTCGAAGGCGTTCAAGGGGCTGGGGTACGACGTCAAGCTCAGTACGATGAATACGACGCTGTTCTTCCAGGCGGTTGCGCAAGGCGATATCGACATCGCCACCGACGTGAACTTCCCGCAACGTGAACCTGGCTTCCGCGCGGTGGCGTCGCAGGCGATGATCGTCGGCTCGGGCCTCATCGCGGGCGACGGCATCAACGGCTATCTGATCGACAAGAAGACGGCGCTGCAGTATCACATCACCAGTCTCGAGCAGATGAAGGATCCGAAGATCGCCGGACTCTTCGGCAAGGACGGCAAGGCCGAGCTGATCAGTTGCGATCCGGGCTGGAGTTGCGGCGATGTCGTCGATTACCAGCTCGACAAGTTCGGCCTGAAGCCGACGGTCAAGGCAGTGCGAGGCAAGTACGAAGCGCTGATGGTCGAGGCGGTCACGAAGGTCAGACAGGGCAAGCCGGCATTTTTCTACGCGTGGAGTCCGTCATGGGTGACGAACGCGCTCGTGCCGGGCGTGGATGTGGTGTGGCTCCCGACCCCGGCTGACGCACTCCCGCCGAACGTCCCCAACAAGGGCTCGGCGCTCGTGAACAACGTCGAGGGGTGCGCTGGCGGGGCGAATCCGTGCCGCATGGCGATGGCGTCCTGGAACTGGGGCTCGGTCGCAAACAAGCAGTTCATTGCCGCTAACCCGGCCGTGAAGGCGCTCATCGAGCAGATCCGCTTCCCAGGCAAGACGTGGTCGCAGTGGGAGGCTACCATCAGCAAGGAAGGCGGCTCGCCGGCGCTGATAACGAAACTCTCGGACGAGTGGATCGCCGCCAACAAGGCGCAGATGGATCAGTGGGTGGCGACCGCGGCCAAGGCGAAGTAATTGCCGAAATGAAAAATGAGGGAGGTGTCCAATGAATCCGGAATTGTTCGAGAAGGGGCTGAAGACGCGCCGCGAGGTGCTCGGCAGCGAGTACGTGGATAAGTCGATTGCGTCGGCCGATGCTTTCAATCGCCCGATGCAGGAACTGGTGACGGAGTACTGTTGGGGCGAGATATGGAATCGCCCGGGTCTCGACCGGCGCACCCGGAGCTTGCTGAATCTGGGCATGCTCACGGTCATGAATCGTCCGCACGAGCTGAAGCTGCATGTGCGCGGCGCGCTGACCAACGGCGTGACGAAGGAGGAAATCACCGAGGTGTTCCTGCAAGCCGCGATCTACGCCGGTGTGCCTGCGGCGATCGACAGCTTCCGTGTCGCACGCGAAGTGTTCGACGCCCAGACCTGAGCATGCGCGGCGACCGCCGATGGCATCCGAGGATGTCGCCGCAGGTGCACCAACCAAGGGCCATTTTTTGGTGGAGAGATCACGCTACCGGCACTCTCGTCCCATCGGAATGAGCGTGGGCACCCGGGGCGAGAATTTCTACGCAACTTATTGACATAAAAAAAGCCCCTGACGTCACCGTCAGGGGCTTTCTTGCTTCTTTGGTAGGCCGTGCTGGGTTCGAACCAGCGACCAAGGGATTATGAGTCCCCTGCTCTAACCGCTGAGCTAACGGCCCTCAACTACCGGCGCTCGCTCAGCAGCAATCAATTGCCTTCGAGGAACGACTTGAGCTTGTCGGAACGGCTCGGGTGACGCAGCTTGCGCAGCGCCTTGGCTTCAATCTGACGAATACGCTCACGCGTCACGTCAAACTGCTTGCCCACTTCCTCGAGCGTGTGGTCCGTGCTCATCTCGATGCCGAAACGCATGCGGAGCACCTTCGCCTCACGCGGCGTCAGCGAATCGAGCACGTCCTTCACGACGTCGCGCATACTACCATGCAATGCGGCGTCAGCAGGCGCTACCGTGCCCGTATCCTCGATGAAATCACCCAAGTGCGAATCGTCGTCGTCACCGATCGGCGTTTCCATGGAGATCGGCTCCTTCGCGATCTTCATGATCTTGCGGATCTTGTCCTCCGGCATTTCCATCTTCTCGGCCAGCGTCGCCGGATCCGGCTCGACACCGGTCTCCTGCAGAATCTGACGCGAGATCCGGTTCATCTTGTTGATCGTTTCGATCATGTGCACCGGAATACGAATGGTACGCGCCTGGTCCGCGATCGAACGCGTGATGGCCTGGCGGATCCACCACGTCGCGTACGTCGAGAACTTGTAACCACGACGATATTCGAACTTGTCCACCGCCTTCATCAGGCCGATGTTGCCCTCCTGGATCAGATCCAGGAACTGCAAGCCACGGTTCGTGTACTTCTTCGCAATCGAAATCACGAGACGCAAGTTGGCTTCGGTCATCTCACGCTTGGCCTTGCGGGCACGGCGCTCGCCTTCCGACATCTTGCGGTTCACGTCCTTCAATTCGGCCAGCGGCAGTACCACACGCGCCTGCAGGTCGATCAGCTTTTGCTGAAGCTCCTGCACGGCCGGCACGTTGCGCTCGACCACCGAGCTGTACGCCTTGTTATCGGCCACCACCGTGTAAATCCAGTCGAGATTCGTTTCGTTGCCCGGGAAACGCGACACGAAATCCGCGCGCGGCATGCCGCACTTGTCGACCACGATGTTCAGGATCGCACGCTCGATGTTGCGCACTTCGTCCACCTGCGAACGAAGCGTGTCGCACAAACGCTCGACCGTGCGCGCCGTAAAGCGGATCGTCATCAACTCGGCCTGGATCGCCTCGCCAGCCTTCACGTACGGCTTGGACTGGTAGCCTTCCTTCTCGAACGCACGACGCATCTTGCCAAACCAGTCGGCAATCACGGCGAACTTGGCCAGCGAGTCGCGCTTGAGCTGCTCGACCTGCGCAGCCGAAGCACCCGCGCCACTGTTGCTGTCATCTTCCTCTTCGGCTTCTTCTTCCTCTTCTTCCGCCTCGGCGTCGGCATCGGCGTCGAAGTCCTCGTCGTCGGAGGAAGCGGCCGCCGCCTCGGCTTCCGCATTCGGATCGATCAGGCCATCGACCACCTCGTCGATGCGCATCTCCTCACGCTCGACCTTCTCGGCCATCGCCAGGATCTCGGCGATCGTCGTCGGGCACGCGGAAATGGCCTGCACCATGTGCTTGAGCCCTTCCTCGATGCGCTTGGCGATCTCGATCTCCCCTTCGCGCGTCAGCAGCTCGACCGTCCCCATTTCGCGCATGTACATACGCACCGGGTCGGTCGTGCGACCAAACTCGGAGTCGACGGTCGACAAAGCCGCTTCGGCTTCTTCCTCGACTTCGTCGTCCGACGCGGCGTTCGGCGCATTGTCGTTGAGCAACAGCGTTTCGGCATCGGGCGCCTGCTCGTACACAGCAATGCCCATGTCGTTGAACGTGCCGATCACGCCCTCGAGCGCCTCGCTTTCCACCAGCTCGTCGGGCAGGTGGTCATTGATCTCGGCAAAGGTCAAGAAGCCTCGCTCCTTGCCCAGCTTGATCAGTGCCTTCAGTTTGCCACGACGCTCCTCAAGTTCCTCGGCCGTACCGGGCTGGTGCGAGGAAAATGCGTCCTTGAGCAGTGCTTTCTCTTTTGCCCGGCGATCACGCGCCTTCTGCTTTTCCACTTTGGTCTGATCTTCGTTCACGGGTTGATCGTAAGTATTCTCTGCGACGCCTTGCGCCTCCGGAGCAGCAGTCTTCGCGGCACGGCCCCGCGTCTTTTGGACGGGCGGCACGACGGCAACCGGCGTGACCTCTACAGCTTCGGATTTGCGGGAAGCCCCGGTCTTGCGTGGGACCTGCGTCGCAGGTGTACTGCGGCCCGCCTGGCTCGCGGCCTTGGCGGTAGTTGCGCTCTTCGCGCTTTTTTCAGCGGGTTGTCGGGCCTGCGGTTTCCCGCCTGCCGTCGCCTTGGTGGCCGTTGCCGCCTTTGCTGCCTTCGTCGGTCTGACGGGCGGCTCGGACTTCACCGTCGGCCTGGCCGCTTTCGCAGCCCCCACCTTCGCGGCGGTCGCACTCTTGCGCTTGGTGACATCGGTCACCTTCGCAGCCGTCTTGCCGGTCGTCTTCGTTGCGCCGGCGGCTGCCTTAACTTGCGTAGTACGTTTCGCCGAACTTGCCTGGCTGGCTGTCTTCTTCGAGGCTTGTGCAACCACACCGGCTTTCTTTCCAACGCCAGCCGTCGCAGAGCGAGACGCCCCCTTCCCACCTGTTGCCGCCGCCGCGCTTGGCGCGCGCTTTGCCTTCGGTGAAGGGATAACCGTCTTTTTTCCGCTGGTCGTTGTCATCTTTGCCATAGCGATCTCGCTTGCCAGAAAACAGCCCACTGAAAACTTTCCATTATAGCACGCGGGCTTACCTCAACTTCGCGTGCCTCCTGTGCCGGCCGTAGCCAGCCACCGCTTCAATTCGTCGCGTTGCCGCGACAGCGCCTGCGCATGGCGCATTTCATCGGCCGTCAGTGACGCCCGCTTGAAAATCGTCTCCAGTTCCTCGCACAGCCCGTCGTATTGCAGCCGCCGGATGGCGCTACGCAACTCGGCGAGCCGCAACGATATCTGCTCTTCACGACGCTCGACCTGAGCCTCGTCGGCCGGGTCGAATAACAGCAAATCGCGTGCATTTTCCTCAAAAGACAGAATTTCGCGAATGATGTCGTCGAAACTCGCCCAGTTCGGCGACGCTCGCAGACGATCCGACATAAAGCGAAAATCCGCCTGCGCGCCCATCTCGTGGCAGTGCGAGAGCACCTCCGAGAAGATCTCGGCGTGATGACGCACTTCCCGTAATATCTTGGTCTCTTCTTCGGTCAGTTCGTTTCCGAGCACCGGAAACATCAACAGATTCTGCAAGGCACGGTGTTCCGTCCCCACGACACGGCGCTTTTCGCGCTTGGCCGGTGTCTTGTCCCACGCGTTATGCCGACGGGCCGCGCCAATCTGCAATTCGCACAATTCAGCGACTTCCTCGATCGAGCTGCCCACGCGCTCGGCCAAGGCATGCAGGATCTGGCCCCGCAGCGCGTTCGCCGGCATTTGCTGCAACAATGGCTTGGCCTCGAACAGCGCCCGCGCCCGGCCCTCGGGTTGATGCATTTCCTTGCCGGACGTCACCTCGCCAATCAGGAACTGCGACATCGGCATGGCCCGCGAGACCTCGTCCGCAAACGCCTGCGCACCGTATTCGCGCACGTAGCTGTCCGGGTCATGCTCGCTCGGCAGGAACAGGAACTTGAAGCTCCGGTTGTCGTCGGCATGAGGCAGACAGGCTTCCAACGCGCGACGGGCCGCCCGGCGGCCTGCCGCATCGCCGTCGAAGCTGAACACGACCGTCTCGGTCTGACGCAACAACTTCTGCACATGCATCGGCGTGCAGGCCGTTCCCAGCGTCGCCACAGCTTGCGGGAAACCGAGCTGCGCCAGCGCCACCACATCCATATACCCTTCGACCACCAGCACGTAGCCCGCGTCGCGAATGCCGGCCCGCGCCTCGAACAATCCGTACAACTCGCTGCCCTTGCTGAACAGCGGCGTCTCGGGCGAATTCAGGTATTTGGGCTCGCCCTTGTCAAGCACGCGCCCGCCGAAGGCAATCACCTGCCCCTTCGTATTCCGGATCGGGAACATGATCCGGTCGCGGAATCGGTCGTAGCGACGCCTGGCACCGCCGGCCTCGCCCTTCTCGCTTTCGATGACGAGACCTGCATCGAGCAGCTGGTCATCGCGGTAATTCTGGAACGCGGCCTCCAGGTTCTGCCAGGCATCCGGGGCATATCCCAGTCCGAAATGCGCGGCGATCTCGCCTGTCAGGCCACGTCGCTTCAAATAGTCGATGGCGGCCGGCGCGCTGCGCAACTGCTTGCGGTAGTAATCGCACGCGCGCGTCATCACGTCGACCAGCCCGAGGGTTTGCGCCCGTTGCGCGGCAGGCGCCGGCGCGCCCGGCATCGGCGCCTCACGCGGCACATCCAGCCCGACGTTGCGGGCCAACTCCTCGACAGCTTCGACAAAACCAAGCCCGGCATGCTCCATGAGAAAACTGATCGCGCTGCCGTGCGCGCCGCACCCGAAGCAGTGATAGAACTGCTTGGTGGGGCTTACCGTAAATGAGGGCGACTTCTCATTATGAAAGGGGCATAGCCCCATGAAGTTCGCCCCACCCTTCTTCAACTGCACATAACGGCCCACCACCTCGACAATGTCGACGCGGTTGAGCAAGTCCTGCAAAAACGACTGGGGAATCACTGGATCGATGCCATCGCAACGCGGCCTCGCACCGTCACATGTGCGACGGCGCCGTACCGCGCAACCGAATTACGCTGTCAACGCGGCCTTCACCTGCGCCGAAACGGCCGTCATGTCGGCACGTCCGGCCAACTGGCCCTTGAGCACCCCCATGACTTTGCCCATGTCCTGGGGACCGGCGGCGCCGGTCTGGGCTACCGCTGCCTTGACGGCCTGCGCGACTTCCTCCGCCGAGAGCTGCTGCGGCATATAGACCTGGAGCACTTCGAGTTCGGCGGCCTCCTTGTCGGCCAGGTCGGTGCGGCCGGCAGCCTGAAACTGGCCGATGGAATCCTTGCGTTGTTTGATCAGCTTGTCGACCACGGCAACGACGGCCGTGTCGTCGAGAGTGATGCGCTCGTCGACTTCCTTCTGTTTGATCGCGGCGAGCAACAGCCGGATGGTCCCCAGTTTGTCCGCGGCCTTGGCACGCATGGCCGTCTTCATGTCTTCGTTGATGCGTTCTTTCAGACTCATGAGCAGGGGTTCCGGAATTCGAATACGTTTCAGTGTAGTGCATGCCGCCTTAAAGAAAAGGACGGCCGCCGCCAGACACTCGCCGCGCGCAGCCGCAGCCAGAGAAGCAGCGCCGGGAACGAGCGGGGGCAGAAAGCACAAAACCCGCTTGGCGGACGACCGCGAACGCGATCACAAGCGGGCTCGCCGGAGACCGCGACACCTTGAGCGCGTCGTCTCCACGAAGGGGAGAGCGTATCACAGCGCCATCGCGGCCGTCTACGACAGGACGTCCTCGCCCGCCCGCTCGGCTCGCACGCTTTCGGACATTGCCTGCGCGCACGCCACCGCCGACGCCCACGCCCACTGAAAGTTGTAGCCGCCGAGCCACCCCGTCACGTCCACCACTTCCCCGACGAAATGCAATCCCGGCTGCGAACGCGCCTCGAGCGCCGCCGACGAAAGCCCCCGGGTATCCACGCCGCCGCGCGTGACTTCGGCCTTGCGCCACCCTTCCGAGCCGCACGGCTTGAGCGTCCAGCCGGAAAAGGCCTGCGCCAGCGAACGCAATGCCTTGTCGGGCAGCTCCTGCACACGCGCCTGCGGCGAGAGGCCACTGTTGGCGACCCACGCGTCGGCCAAGCGTGCCGGCACCCACTGCGCCAGCAGATTCGCCAACTGACGCCTGGATGAGGCCTTCGCATCGAACAATGCCGCCTCGATATCCGACGATGGCGCCAAATCGAGGGTGATCGACTGCCCCGGTGCCCAGAAACTGGAGATCTGCAGAATGGCCGGGCCCGACAACCCCCGGTGCGTGAACAGCAAATCCTCGAGGAAGCTCCCCGCCGCCTTGCCTTTGCCCGTGCTCACCTCGACTTCGAGCGACAATCCCGACAGGCCCGCAAACGGCGCCCAGGTCGAGGCATCGAACATCAGCGGCACCAGCGCCGGACGCGGCTCCACGATGTCCAGCCCGAACTGCCCCGCGATGCGATATCCCCAGTCCGTAGCGCCGATTTTCGGAATGGACAGGCCACCCGTCGCAATAACCAGACGTTTTGCGGCGATATGCCCGGCATCTGTCGTCAAATGGTAGCGATGTGTGCCTGCGGCATCTGTGTAAGCCACGGTGTGCACCGCACAGGGCATGCGCCAGTGGACATGGCCGGCAGCACACTCCTTGCACAGCATTTCGATGATGTCCTCGGCACTTTCGTCGCAGAAGAGCTGCCCGCGATGCTTTTCGTGCCACGCGATTCGGTGGCGCCTGAGCAACTCCAGAAAGTCGCGGGGCGTGTAGCGTGCCAGCGCGGAACGACAGAAACGGGGATTTTCGGACAAATAATTGCCCGGCCCGGCATTGATATTGGTGAAGTTGCAGCGTCCGCCGCCCGAGATGCGAATCTTCTCCGCCAGGCGCGTCGCATGATCGATAAGCACCACGCGCAGCCCGAGCTGCCCGGCCACCGCCGCGCACATCAGGCCGGCCGCGCCGGCGCCCACAATCGCTACATCGTACTTTTCCATGGCGCGCGTTGCCTGGGAGTCCGACCAGGACAAGTCAAAATTTGTATATTTATCAGAATCTTAGATTGCGGCAGAAGGACGCCGCGAGAAGGGGCGAATGATACAGGAACCGGCCGAGAACTCAATGATCCGATGTCGCCACCGACGCCGGCAATCCAACCGACATTCAGCGGGTCAGGGCCGCCCCCCCGGCGCTGGATTCGGCGAAACTCATGCCAGGTCAGCGCGATGACGCCAAGATCGAGCACCGATAACAATATCAGCCAGACCGAATGGGTGTGCGCGTACCGGTACAACTGGTAGGCAATGAACAACGCGAATATGACGACGGAAACCGGAAAAATCCAGAGCCGTTCGCGCAGCAGGCCCACGATCAACCAAAGTTTGAGCACGCCGTGCGCAAGCAGATAAACGGCGGCGAACGCTTGCGAACCGAGCGACAAATGCTGAGCCGCATGGAGCAGGACGCCGGCCACGACGTCGTGCGGATCCTCACGCAGTTCATGCCCCGTGATTCGCAGCACGAACGTCAGGACGACGTGACTGGGGATGAAGTAGGCGGCCGCACCGGCGACGATCTCGGACAATGCGAAGAGCGCCTTGATCCACAAACTCGTCTCGAAAAGACCATGAAGGCGTTTCTCCGCCGCATTGGACAAGCCTGTCACACTTCACGCTCCGCAACCGATATCACCGTTTCGTCATGATGGCGAGACTATCCCCTCACCCAACCGCGCGCAATCCATCGTGCAAACACCTTCTGATGCACACCCACGGCCAGCCAGTACGCGGGCGCCACCAGCCACGGCATGCGCCGGGCCACCAGCCAGCTCGAGATGACGGCGACGATGGCTGAGCCCGCCATGTCCATCGGGAAGTGTACGCCGAGAAAAACACGTGCCCAGGCGACCGGCAAACCCAGCAGTGTCGCGGCCACACCCGCAGCACGAGTGCGCCGGTGCAGCAGGAGCGCGAACGCCACCGACCAGATCAGCGTCAGGTGATCGCTCGGAAACGAGCTGTCGGCGGCATGCAAGAGATAGGTGTGCCCCAGGCCCACCATGAACGGGCGGGGATGCACCCACACCCAGCCGATCATCTGATTGATCGCCAGCCCCACGGCGCCGGCCACTGCCGCCGTGACCAGCGCACGCCGCCGTGAAGCGTCGGCGTGCAACCACATCGCGCCCAGGCCGATCGGCACAAGCACGATGAGGTATTGGGCCAGGCATGTCGCGACCGCCAGTGCCCAGGGAGCCGGCGTCGCGCCGGCATTGAGCATCAGGAAAAGCGTGTCGTTAAGGTTTTCCATGAAATTGACGATTCGATGGCCGCGCCGTCGCGGCCAAGTTACCCAACGTTATTGATAAGCGCCGGGTTTGGGCTGCTTCTGAACGGGCAGCATCTTGTGCAGGGTGCCGTCGCGCAGTACCCAGTGGTGATAGAGTGCGCCGCAAATGTGCAGGGCGATGGCGCCGAGCAAGCCGTAGGCAAGCAACGAATGGACGTCGCCCATGCTATGACCGAAGGAAGACCCGCGCGCCACGAGCGCCGGCAATGGCACCACACCAAGTAGCGAGACGCCGTAGCCGCGTGAGGAGGCATTGATCCAGCCCAATACGGGCACGAGCACGAGCAACGCGTAGATGCCCTTGTGTGCCACGGCGGCCAGCGCTTGCAGGCGCGACTTCACGCCTTGAGCCGGCGCGCGGCGAACGCGCGTCCACATCAGCCGGATCGCGACCAGCCCCAGAATCGTCACGCCAAGTGACAGGTGCCAGGCCACGAGTCCGATCGCGGGCGTTTGCCGCGTGATGTCGGGCATCGTCCAGGCGACGACGAATTGTGCGGCCAACAACGCCGCGGTCAACCAGTGCAGATAGCGCGACGCAGTGTCGTAGCGCGTGACAGCTTGATTCATGACGACCTCTCTTCCACCGATGGAAAACGTCGATGGGTCTGCCGACGGCCCGATTGCCGTCGCTCCCGAATGCGGATTCTGAGGCACGACACTTAGCGCTGACTTAGCGCCGCCGCGGGTGAAAACGCGCGCGCAACCGCCGTCGCACTACGGCATTTTCACTGGCTTGACGTATTGAAACGCGTACCCGATAGCGCGAGGCACAACGCCCCGAAAGCGGGAATACTGCAATCCCCGGCAGGCGGCAGGGGCCGCTGGTATACTTCCCGGTTGTCCCTCAATTTGCTGCACGCACTCCTTCCGCCATGCTGGTTCTAGGCATTGAAAGCTCCTGCGACGAAACCGGGCTCGCCCTCTACGACACCGAGGCCGGCCTGCTCTCGCACGCCCTGCATTCGCAGATCGCCATGCACCGCGAATACGGCGGTGTGGTGCCCGAACTGGCTTCGCGCGATCACATCCGCCGTGCGTTGCCACTGGCCGAAGCGGTGCTGGCGCAGGCCGGCAAGCCGCTGAGCGCAATCGACGCCATCGCGTACACGCAAGGCCCCGGACTCGCCGGTGCGTTGCTGGTGGGCGCCAGCGTGGCGAACGCCCTTGCGTTCGCGCTCGATCGCCCGGTCGTCGGCGTGCACCACCTCGAGGGTCATCTGCTCTCGCCGCTGCTCGCGCCCGACGCTCCCGCGTTTCCGTTCGTGGCACTGCTGGTCTCGGGGGGACACACGCAGTTGATGGAAGTGCGCGCGTTCGGTCAGTACGCGATGCTTGGCGAGACCCTCGACGACGCCGCCGGTGAGGCATTCGACAAGACGGCCAAGCTGCTCGGCCTGGGCTATCCGGGCGGCCCCGCGGTCTCGCGACTGGCCGACTTCGGCACGCCGGGCCGCTTCGATTTGCCGCGTCCGATGAAGCACTCGGGCAACCTCGACTTCAGCTTCAGCGGCCTGAAGACCGCCGTGCTCACGCAAGTGCGCAATCTCGGCGGCAACGTGTGCGAGCAGGAGAAAGCCGATCTCGCACGCGGCTTCGTCGACGCCATCGTCGACGTGCTCGTGTCCAAGTCGATGGCCGCGCTCAAGCAAACTGGCATGAAGACGCTGGTCGTGGCGGGCGGCGTGGGCGCCAACGCACAGCTTCGCGCCGGACTCAACGAAGCGGCGCGTCGGCGCGGTTACCGCGTGCATTACCCCGATCTCGCGTTTTGCACCGACAACGGCGCAATGATTGCCTTCGCGGGCGCCATGCGGCTGAAGCATTGGCCCGATGAAGCCGACAGCGAGTACGCCTACACCGTTCGCCCACGCTGGGATCTCGCCGACATCGTCCGCGCCGCCTGACACTGCGCGGGCTCGCCCCCACCGGGCATTGGCGAATACGCATGAAAAAACCGCTCCTCGGAGCGGTTTTTTTGTCACTGGCGCGTCCACGCGGACGCCACCGCGTCAGACGGTCGTACGCTTGTCGCGCTCGATCACGGCGTAGGCGCTGTGATTGTGGATCGACTCGAAGTTTTCGGCCTGAAGTACGTAGGCGACGATGCGAGGTTCATCGTTCAGACGCGTCGCCACGTCACGCACCAGATCCTCGACGAACTTCGGATTTTCATACGCGCGCTCGGTGACGTACTTCTCGTCCGGGCGCTTGAGAAGCCCCCAGAGTTCGCACGACGCCTCCTCCTCTGCCATCTTCACCAGCGCCTCGACCGCGATATCGCCATCGATTTCGGCGTCGATCGTGATGTGCGAGCGCTGATTGTGCGCGCCATACTGCGAGATCTTCTTCGAGCACGGGCAAAGGCTTGTGACCGGCACGAGTACCTTGAGCCACACGCGAGTCTGGCCGTCGCGCACGTCGCCCGTGAGCGTGACTTCGTAATCCATCAGGCTCCGCACTCCCGACACCGGCGCCGTCTTGTTGATGAAGTACGGAAATGTGACTTCGATGCGCCCGGCTTGTGCCTCCAGCTTCTCCAGCATGCCGTCGAGCATGGCGCGGAAGCCCGCGACATCCATCGGTACGCGATTCTCCTCGAGCAAGGCCACGAAGCGCGACATGTGCGTGCCCTTCTGGTCGGCCGGCAAATGCACGTCGAGATTGAACATGCCGACCGTGGCCTGCGTATCGCCACCGGTCAGGCGCACCGTCAGCGGATGACGTACACCGCGCACGCCAACGCGCTGAATCGGGATCTGCCGGGTATCGACCGTGCTCTGCACGTCGGGCATGACGAAAGCGGGGTTCATCTGGTTCATCGAATTCTTCCTTCTTTGCCGGCAAGCCGACTTCGGGGGGAGGCAATGGGCAAACGTGTCCGACGCACGGCTTGCGGGCCTCCGGCGCGTGTCATCGGGAACGTGCCGGAGATCCCCGGCACGGTACGAGAAATGCGAAACGCAAAACGCAAAACGAAACGATCCGGCATGGCAGCCGGATCGTTCGCGTGCTCAGGACGACCGGACGCTCAGGCGACGAGCTTCGTCGTAACTTTGCCCGCCGGCGCGGCTTCGACCGGCTTGAGATCGAAACGCTCGCAGATCGACTTCGCGATACCGGCAGCATCGAGTCCTTCGGCCGCCAGCAGCAAGGCCGGATCGCCGTGATCGATGAAGCGGTCGGGCAGCCCCAATTGTAGTACGGGGCGGGTAACCCCACCGGCGAGCAGGGATTCGGCCACGGCGGAACCCGCACCGCCCATGATGCTGCCCTCTTCGACCGTCACCAGATAGTCGTGCGTCTGCGCGAGGCGGGCGATCAGCGCGTCGTCGATCGGCTTGACGAAGCGCATGTCGGCCACCGTGGCGTCGAGGTGCGCCGCTGCCGCCATGGCCGGCGCGACCATGCTGCCGAAGGCGAGAATCGCCACGCGACGCCCGGCCGGTGCCTGACCTTCGCGACGCACAACCCCCTTGCCGATCGGCAGCGCCGTCATCGTCTGTTCGATGACCGCCCCCGTGCCCGCGCCACGCGGATAACGCACGGCCGACGGGCCGTCGATCTGCACGCCCGTGTACAGCATCTGGCGGCACTCGTTTTCGTCCGAGGGCGCCATCACGACCATGTTCGGGATGCAACGCAGATACGCGATGTCGTAGGCGCCGGCATGGGTGGCGCCGTCGGCGCCCACCAGGCCCGAACGGTCGAGCGCGAACAGTACCGGAAGATTCTGCAGCGCGACGTCGTGAATCAGTTGATCGTAACCGCGCTGCAGGAACGTCGAATAGATCGCCACCACCGGCTTGAGCCCTTCGGTCGCCATGCCGCCCGCAAACGTCACCGCATGCTGCTCGGCGATGCCGACATCGTAATAACGGTCCGGGAAACGCTTCTCGAATTCAACCAGGCCCGAGCCTTCGCGCATGGCGGGGGTGATCCCCACGATCCGCTTGTCCGCGGCGGCCATGTCGCACAGCCAGTCGCCGAAAACCTGCGTGTAGGTCTTCTTGCTGCTGGTGCTCGGCTTGATGCCTTCGGCCGGATTGAATTTGCCGGGGCCGTGATACAGCACCGGATCGGCTTCCGCCAGCTTGTAGCCATAGCCCTTGCGCGTGACCACATGCAGGAACTGGGGCCCTTTCAGATTCTTGATGTTCTCGAGCGTCGGGATCAGCGAATCGAGGTCGTGCCCGTCGATCGGGCCGATGTAGTTGAAGCCAAACTCCTCGAACATCGTGGCCGGCACGACCATGCCCTTGGCGTGTTCCTCGAGCTTGCGCGCAAGCTCCAGCACGGGCGGCGCCACGCTCAGCACCTTCTCCACGCCCTTCTTCGCGGCGGCGTAGAAACGGCCCGACATCAGACGCGCCAAGTACCGGTTGAGCGCGCCGACGGGCGGCGAGATCGACATGTCGTTGTCGTTCAGGATGACCAGCAGCGGCACGTCCTCGTGCACGCCGGCGTTGTTCATGGCTTCGAAGGCCATGCCCGCCGTCATGGCGCCGTCGCCGATCACCGCGATGCCGAAGCGATCCTCGCCCTTGGTGCGCGCACCGAGCGCCATGCCGAGCGCCGCCGAAATCGACGTGCTCGAATGCGCCGTGCCAAACGTGTCGTACGGCGATTCGTCGCGCTTCGGGAAACCCGAGATGCCGCCGAGCTGACGCAGCGAGCCCATGGCCTCGCGACGCCCGGTCAGGATCTTGTGCGGGTAGCTCTGATGCCCCACGTCCCACACGATGCGGTCTTCCGGCGTGTTGAAAACGTAGTGCAGCGCAATCGTCAGCTCGACCGTACCGAGATTGGACGACAAGTGACCGCCCGTACGCGACACACTCTCGAGCACGAAGGCGCGCAGCTCTTCGGCCAACGGCGCAAGTTGACGACGCTCCAGACGCCGCAACGCGGCCGGGTCATCGATGGTATTTAACAGTTCGTACATCGTCGTTCCATAGATAGGCGTTTTATCGGCCGGCGCCCCCAGTGCACCCGCTCCGATCTCCTGCCGGTGCGCTCTGTGGGGAGACCGCGCCGACCCTCCTTGCCCCTTGCTTGTTCTACTGCAAACCGCCCCGGATCCCGTAATTCGTGCCACCGGAGGCCGTCTCAAACTTCCCTGCCCTGCCATTCCCGGGGAATGAAGGTC
This sequence comes from Pandoraea sp. E26, assembly GCF_000681415.1. Lineage (NCBI taxonomy): Bacteria > Pseudomonadati > Pseudomonadota > Betaproteobacteria > Burkholderiales > Burkholderiaceae > Pandoraea > Pandoraea sp. E26. The sequence continues at coordinate 84,254 of NZ_AYXJ01000025.1, read as the reverse complement.
AGTTGATGCGATCCACCACGTAATCGGCCAGCGCGCGCAGACGTTCCGCGTTGCCCAGCGATACGCTCGCGGCGTGGGCGTCCGCTCGCAGCTTTTCCGCGTAGGCGCGCGCGCCGTCCAGCCCCATCAGCGACACATAGGTCGGCTTGTCGTTGGCGGCGTCCTTGCCGGCCGTCTTGCCCAGCGTCGCCGAATCGGCCGTCGTGTCGAGAATGTCATCGACGACCTGGAACGCGAGACCGACGGCGGCGGCGTACGCATCGAGCGCCACCGTTTCGTCGTCCGACAGCGCACGGCCGCAAATGGCGCCCATGCGCAACGACGCGCGCAGCAGCGCACCCGTCTTCAGCCGATGCATGTTTTCCAGTTGCGACTGCGTGAGCTTGATGCCCACGCTCTCCAGATCGATCGCCTGGCCACCCGCCATGCCGAGCGCACCGGAGGCGAGCGCCAGTTCGCGCACCAGCGCGAGCGACTGCGCCGCGCTCAGGTCGCCGGTCGCCTCGCCCAGCAGCACAAATGCCTGCGTTTGCAGCGCATCGCCCGCCAGCAGGCCGGTCGCTTCGTCGTACTGCACGTGCACCGTGGGCTTGCCCCGGCGCAGATCGTCATCGTCCATGCACGGCAGATCGTCGTGCACCAACGAGTAGGCATGGATCATTTCCACGGCGCAGGCGGCTCGCGCGAGCGCGGTCTCGCTCGCCTGCGTCACCTCGCCGGCCGCGAAGCACAGTAGCGGGCGCACCCGCTTGCCGCCGCCGAGCACAGCGTATCGCATCGATTCATTGAGCCGGGCCGAGCCACCGTCGGCCTCACCCGGCAGCGCGGCGTCGAGCGCCTGTTCCACACGGGCCTGTACCGCCTGCATCCAGGCCTTGATATTCTGATCCGCCATCGTCTTCGTCCTGCACGTACCCGACCGGGCCGTGCGTGTTATTGCGTCGCCCGGGGCAGCCCGGGCGCGCTTTGGGTCGTGGGTCTTGCCGTGTCCTGCCGGATGCCGGTCAGAACTCGTCGCGCGTCGTCGGCTCGAGCGGCTTGAGCGTCTCGCCTTCGAGCACCTTGACCTGCTGCTCGACTTTCTCGAGCAGGCCCTGGCAATACTTCACCAGCACGGCGCCGCGCCGATAGGCGCCCAACGATTCCTCCAGTCCCAGCTCACCGCCCTCCATGCGCCCGACGAGCTTTTCCAGCTCGGCAAGCGCAGCCTCGTAGGTCTCGGGCAGGTCTTGCGGCACCTCGGGCGCCGCGTCTTGCGACTTTGCAGTCTTGGCCATAAACGCAAAATTCGGGTCGAATGTTCCATTTTACGGCAAAAGCGGACTAGCTCGCAGAGCGTAAATTGCCTGAAATCCGGTCCGGATGACAATTTTCGGACATTATTTAACGCAAATCATGGACTTAGCGGCCCCCTGAGACACATACCGGGTATAATCATCGGTTCCCCTAAATCGAATTTTCGATGGTTGGGTTGTTCACTGCTTTCAAGCTAGACGGGAGTGGGAATGTCCAATCTAAGCAGCGCTTTGCAATTGAAACCGGCCTCGAGCCAATTGCCGGTCTACACGTATTTCGACGAGGCGCTCCTTGCTCGCGAACGTGAAGTCCTCTTCAAACACGGCCCGCGTTACGTGGGCCATGAACTGATGGTGCCGGAAGCGGGCGACTATTTCGCCCTCCCGGCGGAGCAGGAAGGGCGCATGCTCGTGCGCAACGGCGCACACGGGCAAGGCGGCGTGGAACTGCTCTCGAACGTCTGTCGTCATCGTCAGGCGGTCATGCTCAATGGTCGCGGGAACACGCCCAACATCGTGTGCCCGCTGCATCGCTGGACGTACGACACGAAGGGCGAACTGCTCGGCGCGCCGCACTTCCCGGAAAAGCCCTGCCTGAACCTCGCCAAGTTCCCGCTGCAACGCTGGAACGGCTTGCTGTTCGAAGCCGAGGGCCGCGATGTGCAGGCCGATCTCGCCCGTCTGGGCGTGAAGCACCATCTCGACTTTTCGAATTTCATGTTCGATCACGTCGAAGTGCACGAATGCAACTACAACTGGAAGACGTTCATCGAGGTCTACCTCGAGGACTACCACGTCGTGCCGTTCCACCCCGGGCTGGGCAGCTTCGTCTCGTGCGAAGACCTGAGCTGGGAATTCGGCGACTGGTACAGCGTGCAGACGGTGGGCGTGCACGAAGGCCTCGCCAAGCCCGGCAGTCCCATCTATCGCCAGTGGCATGACGTGCTGCTGCGTTATCGCGAAGGCGTTCCGCCCGACTTCGGCGCGATCTGGATGGTGTACTACCCGCATCTGATGATCGAGTGGTATCCGCACGTGCTGGTGGTATCGTGGCTGATTCCCCGAGGGCCGCAGAAGACGACCAACATCGTCGAATTCTATTACCCCGAGGAGATCGCACTGTTCGAGCGCGAATTCATCGAAGCCGAGCGTGCCGCCTATATGGAGACGGCACGCGAGGACGACGAGATCGCCGAGCGCATGGATGCCGGTCGTCGCGCCCTGTACGAGCGCGGCGTGTCGGAAGTCGGCCCCTACCAGAGCCCGATGGAAGACGGCATGCAGCACTTCCACGAATTCCTCCGTCGCCAGATGGGGGACTTCTGAAGCACCGGGAACGCGCGCGTCTCACCGCGTGAGACGTCGCCCCGGGCCACGGACATTTTCGGGTGAACGTGTGGCGCGGGCGAGACTGAATTAAATATTTGCCGAAAATTCGCCGAACGGCGGGCCATGCGCCCGCCGTTTTCGTTAGAATCGTCGCCATGCTTCAGCCATGACCGCTCGGTCACCCCGTGTGCCGCACGCGTCGCTCACGCATCGCACACCCCGCGCCGCGTCGGCCCTGCACTTTGTGGCCGATCACCGGCCCCATTCGCCCAATTCACCCAATTTGCCATGCAATCGCTCTGGATGTTGGTCTCCGCCTTCATGTTCACGCTGATGGGGCTCTGCATCAAGCTGGCGGCAAACGAATACAACACCGGCGAAATCGTGCTCTATCGCAGTTTGATCGGCGTGATCGTGCTGCTGGTGATCGCCCGGGCGCGGGGCCAGACGATTCGCACTCGACACCTTGGCTCCCACATCAAGCGCAGCACGGCCGGCGTGATCTCGCTGGGCCTGTGGTTTTTTTCGCTGACGCAACTGCCGCTCTCCACGGCGATGACGCTCAATTACATGTCGCCGATCTGGATCTCGCTGATCGTGATGGCGACCGCGGCGATGCGAGGCAGCCTGCGCACCGACTTCCGTCTCGTCGCCGCGATCTTCGCCGGGTTTGTGGGCGTCGCGCTGCTGCTGCAGCCGACCATCGACAGCCAGGCATGGGGCGGCGGTGTGGCGGGCGTGATTTCCGGCGTGTTCTCGGCCGTAGCCTACATGCAGGTCAAGGAACTCGGCGCCGCCGGCGAACCGGATTGGCGCATCGTCTTCTATTTCTCGCTCGGCGGCGTGTTGCTCGGGCTGGGTTGGGTGGCGATCGACGGCATGCACGCCCTCACCTGGCGTGGCGCCGGCCTGATGCTGGGCATCGGCATCGCCGCGCTCATCGCGCAGACCGCACTCACCCGGGCGTTCAGCCTGGGCAACACGCTGGTCACCGCGAATCTGCAATATTCCGGCGTAATCTTCGCTACACTGATCAGCATGCTTGTCTGGGGCGATTGGCCCGCGCTGGCCGGCTGGATCGGCATGCTGCTGATCGTGGCGAGCGGCATGACGGCGCTGCGACGGCCGCAGCCGACGGCCTGATCGCACGCACCGTCGCGCTCGGCCGCTCAGGCGCTCGCTCCGGCAAGCAGGCAACCCGATCCGTTCCCGCTGAACGTTTCCCCCACGCCCGTCTGCGGAGATGTCATGACTCACACGCACTTCACCACGCTCATCAGCGCGCAAAATCTCGACGCGCTGATGCAAACCGCCGCCGGTGGCGGCGCCCCGGTGGTCATCTTCGACTGCCGCTTCGATCTCGCCAACCCGGCGGCCGGCGAAGCGGGTTATGTCGAGGGCCACATTTTCGGCGCGTTCTATGCTCACCTCGAGCGCGACCTTTCCGGCAAGCCAACCGGCAAGAATGGCCGTCACCCACTGCCCGAGCGCGATGCGCTGGTGCGCCAGCTCGCCGCATGCGGGTTGTCCAGGAAGCAGCAGGTCGTCGCCTACGACGCGCAGGGCGGCATGTACGCGGCCCGGCTCTGGTGGCTGCTACGCTGGCTGGGCCACGAGTCGGTGGCGGTGCTCGACGGTGGACTGCAGGCCTGGCAGGCGGCGGGCTTCAAGCTCGATGCCGCCCCGCCGGAAGCCCCGCCCCCGGGCGACTTCACCCCCGGCGAGCCGCTCGCCACGACCGCCGATGCCGCCGCGATCGAGCGTAACCTGAGCTCGCACGAACGGCTCATCGTCGACGCGCGGTCGCCGGATCGGTATCGGGGCGAGAACGAGACCATCGACCCGATCGGCGGCCACATTCCCGGCGCCGTCAATCGCTTCTTCAAGGACAACCTTGGGCCCGACGGCCGCTTCAAGCCCGCCGCCGCGCTTCGCGAGGATTTCATGACGGTCCTCGGCAAGGAGCGCCAGCCCGAGCGCGTCATCGCGCAGTGCGGCTCCGGCGTGACGGCTTGCCACAACCTGCTTGCGATGGAAGTCGCCGGACTGCACGGCGCAAGTCTGTATGCGGGATCGTGGAGCGAATGGTGCGCCGACAAGCGCCGCCCCGTCGCGACGGGCGCGCAACCCTGAACCACGACGCATCGCACGCGCAGTTGCCCGCGATTGCACGTGAAAATTGCACGTGAATCCACGTGAACGAAAATGGGCGCCCCTCGGGACGCCCATTTTTGCTTCTGCCCGACAGCCAGCGGGGCGCGTTGCCCACTGCCCTACCGCCTGGCGCTCAACGCCGGCTGGCGCCCACGGGTCAAGGTCGGCCAGCGACTAGCGCCTCGGCGCGGACATGGCGAGCGCGCTGCCCGGTTCGTCCCGATCACGCCCGTGTCCATGGCCATGTTCGTGATCGTGCCCGTTGAGCCAGATCACCAGAGCGAGGCCTACGCCGATCAGCAGGATCTGCGGCAGCGCGTCGCGCGGCGACGTGCGGCGCTGCATCTGCGGCATCAGGTCCGACACGGCGATGTAGAGGAAGCTGCTCGCCGCGAGCGCCAGCAGGTAGGGGATCAGGCTCTGCAGCCGGTCGAGCATGAAGTAGCCGAGCACGCCGCCGAGCAAGGCCGTCAGGCTCGACGCCAGCGTCAGCACCAGGGCCTTGCGGCGCTTGAACCCCGCGTTGAGCAGCACCATGAAGTCGCCCAGCTTGTGCGCCACCTCATGCACCGTGATCGACACGGTTGCCGCCACCCCAAGGCGCGGATCGGTCAGAAACGCCGCCGCGATCACCACGCCGTCGGCGAAGTTGTGGATCGCGCTGCCCACCAGAATCATCCAGCCGCCCTTGCCGGCTTCGTGGGCGTCGTGTCCGTGTTCGTGATGATGTCCGTCGCCCTCATGATGGTGACTGTGGCGCAGCAGCGCCAGCTTCTCCAGCAGAAAAAACCCAAGCAACCCGCCCAGGAGCCACCGAGTGATGACGTGCGCGTCGACGTGAGACTCCAGGCTCTCCGGCAGCAGATGCAGCAACGCCGTGCCGAGCAATACGCCCGCCGAGAAGCTCACCATCTTGTCGATGAGCCTGGAGAGCACGCCCGGGGGCAGCGACGCCGCGCCTGCAAGGCTCAGGACGCCAGAGGCAAGCGTGGCGATAACGATGAAAAGAAAAGTGGCGTCGATGGTCGTTCTCCCGCGGGCAAGCCGGCGATTTAACCAGCTTTTGCCGTGACAGGCAAACAGGCGGGCAATGGCGCGTCGCCCCCGCCGTGCGGCTGCCTCGTGCTCAGGCTACACCGTGCTTGCGGAACCACGCCAGCGCGTCCTTCCACCCCGCCCGGGCATCGGCCTCGACGTAGCTCGACCGGTAGTCCGCGAAGAAGGCGTGACCGGAGTTCGGGAACACCTTGAGCTCGGACGCCTTCGACGCGGCGTCGCCCCTGGCCAGCGCTTCGCGCGCCTGCTCGACGCTGGCCACCGGAATCCCCGTGTCCTTGCCCCCGTACAGGCCGAGCAGCGGGCCATGCAGCCTGCCGGCGATGTCGATCGGGTTGGCCGGGAAGTTCGCGCTCTTGTCGCCGACGATGCGTCCGTACCAGGCCACCGCCGCCTTCACGTTCGGGTTATGGGCGTTATACAGCCAGGTGATGCGCCCGCCCCAGCAGAAGCCCGTGATCCCGAGGCGCTTTTCGTCACCGCCATTGGCGACCGCCCACTTGACCGTGGCATCGATGTCGCCGAGCACCTGATTGTCCGGTGTTTTGGCAACGATCTGCGACTGGATTTCCGCGATCGTGCCGAGCGACTGCGGATCGCCGGCCCGAGAAAACAGTTCGGGCGCGAGCGCAAAGTAGCCGAGCTTGGCGAAGCGGCGACAGATATCGGCGATGTGCTGATGCACGCCGAAGATCTCGGAGACGACGATCACCGTCGGCAGGTGCGTCTTGCCGGCGGGCCTGGCGTAGTACACCGGCATCTTGACGCCCGGCACGTCGAGCAGCGTCTCGCCCGCGTCGAGTCCCTGCGTGTCGGTGGTGATCGTTTCTGCAGCCACGGGCAATACCGCCAACGCGAACGCCGAGCCCACGGCCGTCTTCAGGAAATCACGGCGATTGCGCGGCGCCACTTCGGGCACGAGACTATCCAGATCCGCTTGCGTCATGTCGCACTCCAGAGAGAATTGAAAAGGCGAGACGGGTCACCGGCCCGAAGGCCGGACGTTCGGATATTACCCGGAACTAGTGCAGTTTCACACGCGGAACGGTGGAGCGACGCAGGCGGTTGGCGACCGTATCGAGCATCATGCGCCACACGCCGTGCAGCGCGGCGACGTGCATGCGATAGAGCGACGTGTACATCACCCGGGCGAACAAGCCCTCGATGAACATGCTGCCGCCGATCAGCCCGCCCATCAGGTTGCCCACCGCGCTGAACTTGCCCAGCGACACGAGTGAGCCGAAATCGCGATAGGTGAACGTCGGCAGGGCTTGCCCCTTCAGGCGCGCGTCGATGGCCTTCACCAGGAAACTCGCCTGCTGGTGCGCGGCCTGCGCGCGCGGGGGCACGAATCCGTGCTCGGGCCACTCGCAACTGGCGCAGTCGCCGAACGCGAAGATGTCGGGATCGGACTTGCTCTGCAGCGTGGGCAGCACTTCGATCTGGTTCAGACGATTGACGGCAAGCCCCAGTGTGCCGAGCACTGCCGGCGCCGTAATCCCCGCCGACCAGACGGTGATGTCGGCCGGCAGCACCTTGCCGCCGGTGGTCGTGACTTCATGCTTGCGGACCTCGGCCACGGAATCGCCGCACAGGATGTCGACGTCGAGCTTGCCGAGCAGGCCGGCCACGGCGCCCGACACACGTTCGGGCAACGCCTTCAGAATGCGCGGGCTCGATTCGATGATGGTAATGCGCACATCCTTGCGCGGGTCGAGCCTGAGCCCGTAGGAGCGCAGCACTTCAGCGGTATTGCGCAGCTCGGCCGACAGCTCCACGCCCGTGGCGCCCGCCCCGACGATGACGAGATTGACCTTCGGGCGTGCGGGCGGCTGCCCCGGGAGCGGCGCCCCGTCCACAGCGGCATCGTTCGTCGTACCCGCACCGTTCGCCGCGGTCTGGCCGCCCGGTGACGGGAATTCCTCGGCCGCGTTTTGCGCCCGCACGCACGCCGCCATCAGGCGACGGCGGAAACGTTCGGCTTGCTCGACGGTATCGAGCGCGATGGTGTTTTCCTGCGCGCCGGGCACGCCGAAGAAGTTGGTCGTGCTGCCAATGGCCAGCACGAGCGTGTCATACGGCAGCGTGCGCTCGGGCAGCAGATCGCCCTCGCCTTCGTCGGGCGCCGCGGGCAGCGCCGCCAGGCGAATGGTCTTCGCCTCGCGATCGAGCCCGATCATCTCGCCCGCCGCGAATTCGAAGTGATGCCAGTTGGCTTGCGCGACGTAGGAGAGCTGATGCGTCGCGGTGTCCATCACACCGGCCGCGACCTCGTGCAGCAACGGTTTCCAGATGTGCGAGGACGAACGATCGACCAACGTAATCCGAACGTCCTTGCCACGCCCGTACTTGTCGCCCAACCGGGTGACGAGTTCGAGACCGCCGGCGCCACCGCCGACCACAACGATACGATGCACACTCACGATAACTCCCCGTGCCTGGAAAACCGTCCGGCCGGTCGGCGTCCGCTCGACCGGCGATAGCGATTACCTTACCGCAGAGTACGGACTTCGGGTATGCCGCCCACCCTATTCCCGCTATTGCGTGCCGCTGATCGCCACAGCGCGCCGCCGCGTCAGTGCGCCTGCTCCCAGTTTTCGCCCACGCCGACTTCGGCCACGAGCGGCACGCGAAGCTTCGCCACGCCACACATCAGCTCCGGCAAGCGCTTGCGAACTTCCGCCAATTCGTGATCGGGCACCTCGAGCACCAGTTCGTCGTGCACCTGCATGATCTGACGCGTCTGCATGCCGCTGTCGTCCAGCCAGCGCTGCACGGCGATCATCGACAGCTTGATGAGGTCGGCGGCCGTTCCCTGCATGGGCGCATTGATGGCAGCGCGCTCGGCCGCCTGACGGCGCGGGCCGTTGCCACCGTTGATGTCCGGCAGCCACAGGCGGCGCCCGAAGACCGTCTCCACGTAGCCGCGCGCCTTGGCGCTCTTGCGTGTCTCGTCCATGTAACGCGCCACACCCGGATATCGCATGAAGTAGCGGTCGATGTATTGCTTGGCGGCATCGCGCTCGATACCGAGGTTCGCCGCCAGTCCGAACGCGCTCATGCCGTAGATCAGACCGAAGTTGATGACCTTGGCGTAGCGGCGCTGCTCGGAAGATACCTCCAGCGGCGTGACGGCGAAGATCTCGGCCGCGGTGGCACGGTGAATGTCTTCGCCGTTGGCGAACGCGCGCAGCAGGCTTTCGTCGCCCGAGATGTGCGCCATGATGCGCAGCTCGATCTGCGAGTAGTCGGCCGAAACCAGTTGACTGCCCGGAGGCGCCACGAATGCCTCGCGAATGCGCCGGCCCTCGGGGGTGCGCACCGGAATGTTCTGCAGGTTCGGATCGTTCGATGCCAGACGCCCGGTGATCGCCACGGCTTGCGCGTAGTTCGTGTGGACCCGGCCAGTCGACGGATTGACCATCCTCGGCAGCTTGTCCGTATACGTCGACTTGAGCTTGGCCAGACCTCGATACTCGAGCAGCACCTTCGGCAGCGGGTAATCCTCGGCCAGCTTCTGAAGTACTTCTTCATCGGTCGACGGCGCGCCGCTCGCCGTCTTCTTCACGACGGGCAACTGCAACTGCGTGAAGAAGATGTCGCCGATCTGCTTGGGCGAGTTCAGATTGAACTGCTGCCCGGCGAGCGTGAACGCCTCGGCTTCGAGCGCGATGAGCTTGTGGCCGATTTCGTCGCTCTGCGCGGCCAGGCGCGCCGTATCGACGAGCACGCCGTTGCGCTCCATGCGCTGGAGCACGCGCGCGGTGGGCATCTCGATATTGGCGTAGACGAATTCGAGCGTGGCCTCGCGCGCGACATCGGGGTAGAGCGCACGATGCAGGCGCAGCGTGATGTCGGCGTCCTCGGCGGCGTACTCGGTCGCGCGCTCGACACTCACTTCGTCGAACCCGATCTGCTTGGCGCCCTTGCCGCACACGTCCTCGTACTTCACCGTCGTCACACCCAGATGGCGCGACGCGAGGCTGTCCATGTCGTGATTGCGATGCGACTCGAGCACGTACGACTCGAGCAGCGTGTCGTGGGCGATACCGCCCAACTCGATGCCGTAATTCTCCAGCACGTGCGCGTCATACTTCAGGTTCTGCCCGACCTTCTTGTGGTCCGGACTTTCCAGCCAGTGCTTCAGGCGCGCGAGCACTTCATCGCGCGGCAATTGCTCGACTTCGCCCGGCGCGCGGTGGGCAACGGGAATGTATGCTGCGCGTCCCGGCTCGCATGAGAACGACAGGCCGACGAGCTGCGCCTGCATCGCGTCGAGCGACGTCGTCTCGGTGTCGAATGCCGTGAGTTCGGCGGCCTCGATGATCTTGAGCCACGCGTCGAACTGCGCCCACGTGAGCACGGCGTCGTATGCTCGTTCGATGGTGTCGGCCACCGGCGCCGGTGCCGCCTCGCCGGCCTGGACCGCTACCGCGGTCTGCGCTTCACGCAGCAATGTCTTGAAGCCGTGGCGCGCGAAGAAGTCGCGCAACGTCTCGGCATCTTCGGGCTGGGTCTGGAGGCTGGCTTCGATGGAGGTGACCTGAGGGGCGAGATCGCAATCGACCGCGACCGTCACGAGCTTGCGGCCCATCGGCAGCCAGTCCAGCGCGCGGCGCAAGTTCTCGCCGACCGCGCCCTTGACCTGCTCCGCATTGGCCACGAGGTTGTCGAGATCGCCGTACTGCGTGAGCCATTTGACGGCCGTCTTGGGGCCGCACTTCTCGACCCCCGGCACGTTGTCCACGGTATCGCCCACGAGGGTCAGGTAGTCGACGATGCGCTCGGGCGGCACGCCGAACTTCGCGGTCACGGCGGCGATGTCCAGCGTCTCGTTGGTCATCGTGTTCACGAGCGTCACGTTCTCGTTGACGAGCTGCGCCAGATCCTTGTCGCCGGTCGAGACGACCACGCGCATGCCGCGCGCGACGGCCTGCCTGGCCAGGGTGCCGATGACGTCATCGGCTTCCACGCCGTCGATCATCAGCAGCGGCCAGCCCATGGCGCGCACGGCCTCGTGAATGGGCTCGATCTGCGCACGCAGATCGTCGGGCATCGCCGGTCGATGCGCCTTGTATTCGGGGTACCAATCGTCGCGAAACGTTTTGCCCTTGGCGTCGAAAACGCAGGCGCTATACTCTGCGTGTACGTCTTTACGCATGCGGCGCAGCATGTTGACGATGCCGTGAAGGGCCCCGGTGGGTTCACCGTTGGGGCCGCGCAAATCCGGCAGGGCGTGATAGGCTCGATACAGATAACTCGAACCATCGACCAATAAGAGCGTCTTACCTTCCAGACTTTGCTGTTCCGACATATGACCAAGAGAAGAAAAGAAATACCGAGTCTGCGCATGCTGGCAGACCATGAGCGCGCCACAGCCAAAAAGGCGCGCGCGTCGTGGCAGATGTTCACGATTATGGCAGAGTTCATCGAGGCCACCGAGTACCTCTCCGAGATCCGACCGGCCGTGAGCATCTACGGCAGCGCACGCATCAAACCGAAGTCACCGTTCTACAAACTGACGATGACCATCGCCCGCAAATTCTCCGACAACGGGTTTGCGGTGATCTCCGGCGGCGGCCCCGGCATCATGGAAGCGGCCAACAAGGGCGCGCACGGCGGGGCTTCGCCGACCGTGGGGCTGAACATCGAACTGCCGCACGAACAGAAGGGCAATCAGTGGCAGGACATCTCGCTGCGTTTTCGCCACTTCTTCACGCGCAAGGTCACGTTCGTGAAGAACTCGGACGCCTTCGTGATCATGCCCGGCGGCTTCGGCACGCTCGATGAACTGTCCGAAGTCCTGACCCTCATCCAGACACAGAAGTCGCGTCAAGTCCCCGTGATTCTCGTGGGCACCGAATTCTGGAAAGGCCTGCTCGACTGGGTGCGCTCGACCATGTTGCCGATGGGGCTCATCGGAGAGAAGGATCTGGATCTGGTTCAGGTCATCGACGACCCGGACGACATCCTCAAGGCCGTTTTCGCGTTCTACGACGGTCACATCGAACCCGAGACGGAAACCAGCGAGAAGATGTTCTATCTGTGAGCGGGCGGCCGACCGGCGAGCCCCCAAGCGAATACGGCGCCGCGAGACTCTCGCAGGCGCCGTATTTTTTTATCGCCGACCGATCCTCGACGACCGGTCAGCCGCACAGGGCGATTTGCCCGCCCGGGATCAGCAGCCGGTTTCGCGCGGCGTCGTCTCCACCTCGAGGCCGAACAGCGGACGCAGGCGTGTGCCCAGAACGTTGCCCAGGAATGCCGCGACAAGCCACAGCCAACCGTGCAGGCTGCCCGAGACGATACCGCTGAAATAGGCGCCGATATTGCAGCCATACGCGAGACGCGCGCCATAGCCGAGCAGCAGGCCGCCCACGACCGCCGCGATCAGCGAGCGCACCGGAATCTTCCAGACCGGCGCGAACTTGCCGGCGATCGACGCTGCCGCGAGCGCGCCGAGAATGATGGCGATGTCCATGACCGTGGTGACGTCCTGCGCCACCGGCGCATTGAGGACATTCGCCTGCTTGGCCCAATACGGCCACGACGCCACGTCGATCCCCATCGCCATGAAGGCCTTCGCACCCCACAGCGCAAACGCCGATGTCACGCCCCACGGACGACCGGCCAACGCCAGCGTCGCGTAGTTCAGCAGCACGAGTGCCAACGCGCCCCAGAGCAAAGGCCATGGGCCGCGCAGCAGCGCGGGTGTGCCCTTGGCGCTGCGCGTCATCGGCGCACCGACGATACGGCCATGGCGACGCTTTTCCGCCCAGAGCGTGAACGTGCCGATAGCGGCAAACAACGCCAGGTTCGCCACGAGCGCGGGCCACAGGCCCCAGGCCTTCACCAGCGAGACCGGCTTGATGTGCGGCAGCGCCTCCCACCACGGCAGATGCGCCGTGGCCACCACCGAGCCGACGACAAAGGCCGCGAGCGTGACGATCATGCGCGTGCTGCCACCGCCGACCGTATATAGCGTGCCCGACGCGCAACCGCCACCGAGCTGCATGCCGATACCGAACATGAACGCACCGAACGCCACCGACACGCCCACCGGCGACACGAACCCGGCCACCTTGTTGCCGAACAGCGTGCCTTCGGCCAGCGCGGGAAAGAAGAGCACCACGCCGACGGCCAGCATGATCATCTGCGCGCGCAGGCCGGCACCGCGACGATCGGCGATAAAGACACGCCAGGCCGACGTGAAGCCGAACGCCGCGTGATACAGGGTCACGCCGAGCAACGCCCCCACGCCGGCAAGCGCGGCCTGCCTGGGTCCGACCGTGGCTTGCAAGTAGGCGATGCCCACGGCGATCAGCACGAGCGCGACAACGAGCGGGCGGGCGTTGTAGGAAGACGAGGGGGAAGGCGGGGCCGTTTTGATGGCGGCCGAGGCAGTGGAAGACGACATGACGTTCTGACTCCGGAATGCAGATGGGCGGCACGTGGCCGCCCATTGGGACAATAGCGCAGAATGCCAGAATCCGACCCCGACGAAAACGATGGTTTCGTGATTCATATATAACCGACGGAAATATGGAAAATCTTCGCAGCAAGGCCGTCATTCACTCCGAATGCCCGCCCCGCCGCTTCGCGCTCGCGCATGGACGAGCCGCAGCCAAGCAACCACGGCGGATTCCGCGCGATTTCACGATGCGAAGCGGGGGACGTTTGATAGAATGGAGACATTGGAACCCGCCTCACGCATCCGGTTTGCGCCGCACGGCACCCGCAGGTTCCCGCCCTCGGAGAATAATGATGAAAACGCGCTTTTCCCGTGCCCTGCCCCTGCTGTTCGGTGCCGGCCTACTGCTCGCCGGTCATGCGTTTGCCCAGAATGGCAAGGAAACCGCCGCGCAAGCCGCCAAACGCGAAGCCGACGCCCGTGCCGCGGCCTCCAGCAATTCGTCCGTCGATGTGAACCAGGAGCGCAAACCGGCCTTCTACGTCAACGATCAGGGCACGACCGTGACCGAGTACCGCGATCGCGGCAAGCCGACCGAAATCGACGTTCACTCACGTTTCGGGACCAACTACCAGTTGACCACGCCGCCCGACAACGCGCCGCGTTCGCGCGACAACACGTCGCAAAACGACCGCCTGCCGTCCGTCGGCCTGAAGTTCTGACGCCTCTGGTAATCTGACGCGCTTGCGCGCGCCGCGTACCGAAGTGCGGCGCGCCTGCTTTTTTTCTGCCTCGAACCCACGGCCCGCTGCCCATGCGCGGGCCGTTTGTCTGAGGCACCTCCACTCAACGCACGCATGGCCGTTTTCACTTCCGTCTCGCCCGAGCAGCTCGCACAGTGGCTGCAACGCTACGATTTGGGGAAAGTCCTGGACTTCCGGGGCATCAGTTCCGGCATCGAGAACACCAATTACTTCCTGACGACCGAGCGCGGCGAGTTCGTGCTGACGCTGTTCGAGAAGCTCACGGCCACGCAATTGCCGTTTTACCTGCAATTGATGGGGCATCTGGCGCATCACGCCGTGCCGGTGCCGGACCCCGTGCCGGATCGCGCAGGCGAGATTCTCGGCGAATTGAACGGCAAGCCGGCAACCATCGTCACCAAGCTCGCCGGACGCTCCGAACTCGCCCCCACGCCGGAACACTGCGCCCACGTTGGGGCGATGCTCGCGCGCATGCACCTCGCGGGCCGCGACTACACGCTGGAGCAGGCCAACCTGCGCAGCTTGCCGTGGTGGCGCGAGGCCGCGCCCGAAGTGCTCCCCTTCCTGAGCGACGCCGAGCGCGCATTGCTCGAGAGCGAGATGGCGCATCAGGAAGCCTTCTTCGCGTCGGACGCCTATCGCGCGATGCAGGCCGGGCCGTGCCACTGCGATCTGTTTCGCGACAATGTCCTGTTCGACACCGCGCCGGACGGCTCGCCGCGGCTGGGCGGATTCTTCGATTTTTATTTCGCCGGTTGCGACAAGTGGCTGTTCGATCTGGCCGTGACGGTCAACGACTGGTGCTGCGACCTGTCGAGCGGCGTGCTCGACGACGCCCGGGTGCATGCCATGCTGCGCGCCTACGAGACCGTGCGACCGCTCACCGACGGCGAGGCGTCGCACTGGCGCGACATGCTGCGTGCGGGCGCGCTGCGCTTCTGGCTCTCGCGCCTGTATGATTTTCATTTGCCGCGGGCCGCCGAGATGCTCAAGCCGCACGATCCCCGGCATTTCGAACGAATCCTGCGCCAACGCATCGAAGCCGTTTCCATTCCCTGGCTGTAACCCGACGCTCCACCGGAGTCATTCGAACCCTATGCAATTGCTTGAAGTCCCGCCGAAGAGTGGCTATGTGTGGCTACGCCAGGGCATCTGGCTGTTCCGCAAGAATCCGCTCGCCATTCTGACGCTGCTCTTCGCCTACCTGTTCGGCGTGATGGTGCTGTCGATCCTGCCGATCGTGGGCGCCTTCCTGCCGCTGCTGTTCATCCCCGGCCTGTCCGTCGGCTTCATGGCGGCCTGCCGCGACATCATCAAGAACAAGCCGGTGTTGCCCCCGGTATTGCTCGATGGCTTCCGCGGCCACGGCAAGGAAGTCTCGCGCCGGCTGCTCATGCTCGGCGGCTACTACATCGTGGCCATGGCCTTTGTGTTCCTGTTCTCGGCCCTGTTCGACGGCGGTGACCTGCTGGGCAAGATGCTCTTCGGCGGACGCATCAGCGAGGAATCGCTGATGAACGGTTCGATGGGCCAGGCGATGCTCGCCGCCGCCGTGGCCTACATTCCGGTCGCGATGATGTTCTGGTTCGCGCCGGTGCTCGTCGCCTGGCACGACATTCCGCCCATCAAGGCGTTGTTCTTCAGCTGGACGGCGTGCGTGCGCAATCTGCGCGCATTCATCGTCTACGGACTTTGCACGGCCGTCGTGGCGACTGCCGTTCCGCTCGTCTTTGCGCTGTTGATGGCTGCCATGGGCGTTCATCAATACGCGATGCTCGTGCTCATGCCGTATTCGATCCTGTTCACGGCCGTGCTGTATTGCTCCTTTTACGCAAGCTATCGCGGCTGTTTTGGCGTCCAGGAAATCGGCGCCATCGATCCGAACGTCGCACCGCCCGAGGCGTAAGCGTTCGAACGACCATGAAAAAAGGCACCCGTGGGTGCCTTTTTTTCATCATTCGGGCTCCGTGGGAGCCTGATGCGAGCGCCCGCCTCCCGGGCTCACTCGATCGGTTGCAACTTCGCCACAGCCAGCGCCAGCCATTTCTCGCCGTGACGGCCGAACTTCACATGCGCCCGCGCTTCGTCGCCCGTGCCCTCCAGACCGATGATCTTGCCCTCGCCGAACTTGGTGTGGAAAACGCCCTGACCCAGCTTGAAGCCGGTCTCGGAGGCACGCGACCGATCGGCCAGCGCCTTTTCCGACCGGGTGGCCGCCCACTCGTCCTGCTTCGGCGCACTCGGCCGCGCAAACCAGTCACGCCCCCAGGCCGGCTCGGCCTGCGGCAAGCGCGCGCCCGGCTGGGCACGCGGGGTGAGGAACTTGAGGACTTCCTCGGGAATTTCGTCGAAGAAGCGCGAGCGAATGTTGTATCGCGTCTGGCCGTGGAGCATGCGGCTTTGCGTGAACGACAGGTAGAGGCGCTCCTTCGCGCGTGTGATCGCCACGTACATCAGCCGGCGCTCTTCCTCGAGCCCGTCGAGTTCGAGCGCACTGTTCTCGTGCGGGAACAGCCCCTCTTCCAGGCCGGTGACGAAAACGGCCGTGAACTCCAGGCCCTTGGCCGCGTGCACGGTCATGAGCTGCACCGCGTCCTGTCCGGCTTCGGCCTGGTTGTCACCCGCTTCGAGCGACGCATGCGACAGGAATCCGGCCAGCGGTGTCATCTCGACCGGCGTGTCGGCGTCGACCACGCCGTCGGGCGACGCCAGCACGTCGGGCGCACCGGGCAACGCCGGACGCATCGCGATCAGCCGTGCCGGCGCATCGAGTCCATAGCCCTCCTCCGCAATGAACGCGGTGGCGGCGTGCACGAGCTCCTGCAGGTTCTCGATGCGATCCTGCCCTTCCTTCTCCGTCTGATAGTGCGCCACCAGCCCGCTCGCGTCGATCACATGCGTGACGACTTCGGGCAGCGTGAGGCGCTCCGTGGCGTGACGCATCTGCTCGATCAGACGCACGAACGCCGTCAGATTGGTGCCTGCCTTGCCGGTCATGTACGGCACCGCCGCGTACATCGAGCAGTTGTACAGACGCGCGGCGTCGGCCAGTTGCTCGAGCGAGCGGGCGCCGATGCCGCGCGTCGGGAAATTCACGACGCGAGCGAAGGCGGTGTCGTCGTTCGGATTCTCGATCAGACGCAGATAGGCGAGCGCGTGCTTGACTTCCTGACGCTCGAAAAAGCGCAGGCCGCCATACACCCGATAAGCGATGCCCGCGCCCACGAGCGCGTGCTCCATCACGCGAGACTGGGCGTTGCTGCGGTACAGGATGGCGATATCCTGCCGCGACAGGCCCTGGGCGACCAGCGCCTTGATTTCGTCGACGAGCCAGCTCGCTTCCTGGAGATCCGTCGGCGCCTCGTAGACGCGAATCGGCTCGCCATGCCCCGCATCGGTGCGCAGGTTCTTGCCAAGACGCCGTGCGTTGTTCGAGATCAGCGCGTTGGCCGCATCGAGGATATTGCCGTGCGAGCGGTAGTTCTGCTCGAGCTTGATCAGGTGGCGCACCCGGAATTCGCGCTCGAAGTCGGCCATATTGCCGACGTTGGCGCCACGAAACGCGTAGATGCTCTGATCGTCGTCGCCCACGGCGAAAACCGCGGCGTTCGAACCCGCGAGCATCTTGAGCCAGGCGTACTGGAGCTTGTTCGTGTCCTGGAACTCGTCGACGAGGATGTGCCGGAAGCGCGTCTGGTAATGCACCCGCAGCGGCTCGTTGTGCTTGAGCAGCTCGAAGCAGCGCAGCAGCAGCTCGGCGAAATCGACCACGCCCTCGCGCTGGCATTGCTCCTGATAGGCCGAATACAGCTCGACGAACTTCTGGTTGAAGGCATCGTTGGCCTCGACCTCGTGAGGGCGCAAGCCCTGCTCCTTGGCGTTGTTGATGAAATACTGCAGGTTCTTCGGCGGATACTTCTCGTCGTCGACGTTGGCCGCCTTCATCATCCGTTTGATGGCTGACAGCTGATCGGCCTGATCGAGGATCTGGAAGCTCTGCGGCAGTCCGGCGTCGCGGAAATGGGCGCGCAACATGCGGTTGCACAGGCCGTGGAAGGTGCCGATCCACATCGCGCGCGTGCTGATCGGCAACATGGCGCCAAGACGGGCCTGCATTTCCTTGGCGGCCTTGTTGGTGAAGGTCACCGCCAGGATGCCGGCCGGGCTCACGTGACCTTGCTGGATCAGCCAGGCGATGCGCGTGGTGAGCACGCGCGTCTTGCCGGAACCCGCCCCCGCCAGAATGAGGGCCGGCTCGTCCGGAAGGGTCACGGCGGCCAGTTGTTCGGGGTTCAGGTTGGCGAGCAGATCGGGCATGTCGGGAAGGAATTTCGAGTGAAGCCCGATTATAAATCCTGCTGCGGCGCGGAAATGGCACCGAATCTTTTATAATTCAGGGTTTCACGCATTACACGGTCCATCCAATCCATGAGCGACAGCGACAATACGCTTGCCAAGAGCTTCGAGCCGCAGGACGTCGAAGCCCACTGGGGCCCCGAATGGGAGCGCCGCGGCTATGCCCGGCCGACTTTCGACGACGCCCGTGAAGATTTCAGCATCCAGTTGCCGCCGCCGAACGTCACCGGCACGCTGCATATGGGTCACGCGTTCAACCAGACGATCATGGATGGCCTGACCCGCTATCACCGCATGAAGGGCGCGAACACCCTCTGGGTGCCGGGCACCGACCACGCGGGCATTGCCACGCAGATCGTCGTCGAACGCCAGCTCGACGCCCAAAAGGTCTCGCGCCACGACCTCGGTCGGGAAAAGTTCGTCGAGCGCGTCTGGGAGTGGAAGGAGCAATCGGGCAGCACGATCACGCGTCAGGTGCGACGCCTGGGCGCCTCCATCGACTGGAGTCGCGAGTACTTCACGATGGATGAAAAGATGTCGCGGGCGGTGCGCGACGTGTTCGTCACGCTCTACGAGCAAGGCCTGATCTACCGCGGCAAGCGTCTCGTGAACTGGGAATCGACGCTGCTCACCGCCGTGTCCGACCTGGAAGTGGTGAGCGAGGAAGAAGAAGGCTCGCTGTGGCACATCCGCTACCCGCTCGCCGACGGCTCGGGCTCGCTCACGGTCGCCACGACACGTCCGGAAACGATGCTCGGCGACACCGCGCTGATGGTGCATCCGGAAGACGAGCGCTACCGCCATCTCATTGGCAAGACGGCCAAATTGCCGCTGTCCGAGCGTGAAATCCCGATCATCGCCGACGATTACGTCGATCGCGAGTTCGGCACCGGCGTGGTCAAGGTCACGCCCGCGCACGACTTCAACGACTATGCCGTCGGTCTGCGTCACAACCTGCCGCAGATCAACATCCTCACGCTCGACGCGAAGATCAACGACAACGCACCGGAAAAGTACCGCGGCCTGGACCGTTTCGACGCGCGCAAGCAGATCGTGGCCGATCTCGACGCGCAGGGCCTGCTTGAGTCCGTCAAGCCGCACAAGCTGATGGTGCCGCGCAGCGACCGCACCGGCACGGTCATCGAGCCGATGCTCACCGATCAGTGGTTCGTGGCCATGAGCAAGCCGGCGCCGGAGGGCACGTTCCATCCGGGCAAGTCGATCACCGAGACCGCGCTCGACGTCGTGCGCAGCGGCGAAATCAAGTTCGTCCCCGAGAACTGGACCACGACGTACAACCAGTGGCTGGAGAACATCCAGGACTGGTGTATTTCCCGTCAGCTCTGGTGGGGCCACCAGATCCCGGCGTGGTACGACGACGCCGGCAACGTGTTCGTCGCCCGCAGCGAGGAAGAAGCCCTCGAGAAGGCGCGCGCCGCCGGTTCGACCGGCGCGCTCAAGCGCGACGAGGATGTGCTCGACACATGGTTCTCGTCGGCGCTGGTGCCGTTCTCGTCGCTTGGCTGGCCGCAGGAAACGCCGGAACTGAAGCACTTCCTGCCATCTTCGGTGCTGGTCACCGGGTTCGACATCATCTTCTTCTGGGTGGCGCGCATGGTCATGATGACCACGCACTTCACCGGCAAGGTGCCGTTCAAGACCGTGTACGTGCACGGTCTGGTGCGCGATGCCGAAGGTCAGAAGATGTCCAAGTCGAAGGGCAACACGCTCGATCCGATCGACATCGTCGACGGCGTGTCGCTCGACGCGCTGCTCGCCAAGCGCACCACCGGCCTCATGAATCCGAAGCAGGCAGCGAGCATCGAGAAGAAGACGCGCAAGGAATTCCCGGACGGCATCGCGCCGTTCGGTACCGATGCGCTGCGCTTCACGTTCGCGTCGATGGCCACGCTCGGCCGCAACATCAACTTCGATCTCGCGCGCTGCGAAGGCTATCGCAACTTCTGCAACAAGCTGTGGAACGCCACGCGCTTCGTGCTGATGAACTGCGAAGGCCAGGATTGCGGCCTGGCCCCTTGCGTGGGCGACTGCGGCCCCGACGGCCAGCTCGATTTCTCGCGCGCCGACCGTTGGATCGTGTCCCTGCTCCAGCGCGTGGAAGCCGACGTCGAGAAGGGCTTCGCCGACTATCGCTTCGACAACATCGCCAGCGCGATCTACAAGTTCGTGTGGGACGAGTACTGCGACTGGTACGTCGAACTGGCCAAGTGGCAGATCCAGAACGGCACGCCGGCGCAGCAACGCGCCACGCGCCGCACGCTGCTGCGCGTGCTCGAGACGGTACTGCGCCTGGCTCACCCGATCATTCCGTTCATCACCGAAGCGCTCTGGCAGAAGGTCGCGCCGCTGGCCGGCCGTTATCCGGCGGACAAGGCCGCGGGCGAAGCCAGCATCATGGTGCAGCCGTATCCGGTGGCCGACATGGGCAAGATCGACGAAGCCGACGAAGCCTGGATGCAGCAACTGAAGGCCGCGGTCGACGCGTGCCGCAATCTGCGTGGCGAGATGAACCTGTCACCCGCGCAACGCGTGCCGCTGCTCGTCGCGGGTGACGTGGACTTCCTGACGTCCATCGCGCCGTATCTGCAAACGCTGGCGAAGCTGTCCGAAGTGCAGGTGCTGGCCGACGAGGCGACGCTCGACGCGCAAGCCGCCGGCGCACCGCTGGCCGTGGTGGGCGCCAACAAGCTGGCGCTGAAGGTGGAAATCGACGTGGCAGCCGAGCGCGAGCGTCTCGGCAAGGAAGTGAAGCGTCTCGAAGGCGAGATCGCGAAATGCCACGGCAAGCTGTCCAACGAGAGCTTCGTGGCACGCGCGCCGGCAAATGTCGTGGAACTCGAGAAGCAACGATTGGTCGACTTTGAAGCCGTTCTCGGCAAATTGCAGGCGCAGCTCGCCCGCCTGCCTGCCTGAGACGCTTTGAATCCATCAGGGAGATACCAATGAAAACCGTTGTGACCAAAGCCGTGTTCCCCGTGGCGGGCCTCGGCACCCGCTTCCTCCCCGCCACCAAGGCCAGCCCGAAGGAAATGCTGCCGGTGGTGGACAAACCGCTGATTCAATACGCGGTGGAAGAAGCGGCGGCCGCCGGCATCACCGAAATGATCTTCGTCACGGGCCGCAACAAGCGCGCGATCGAAGACCACTTCGACACGGCCTTCGAACTCGAGGCGGAACTCGAGGCGAAGAACAAGCAGGCGCTGCTCGACGTGGTGCACTCGATCAAGCCCCCGCACATCGATTGCTTCTACGTGCGCCAGCCCAAGGCGCTCGGCCTGGGCCACGCCGTGCTGTGTGCGGAGAAGCTGGTGGGCGACGAACCGTTCGCGGTCATCCTCGCCGACGACCTGCTCGACGGCCAGCCGCCGGTGCTCAAGCAGATGGTCGATCTGTACAACCAGTATCACAACTCGATCATCGGCGTGGAAGAGATCCCCATCGAGCAAAGCCGCTCGTACGGGATCGTCGCAGGCAACGAGTGGGGCGAGAAGGATATCGTCAAACTCACGAACATCGTCGAGAAGCCCGCACCGGAGGACGCGCCGTCGAACCTGGGTGTGGTGGGCCGTTACGTGCTGCGTCCGCGCATCTTCGATTGCATTCGCGAGATCGATCCGGGCTCGGGCGGAGAAATCCAGCTCACCGACGCCATCCAGAAGCTCATGCAGGATGAAGTCGTGCTTGCCTATCGCTATCAGGGCAAGCGCTTCGACTGCGGCAGCAAGCTCGGTTATCTGAAGGCCACGGTGGAGTTCGCATTGCGTCACCCCGAACTCAAGGACGCTTTCCGCGACTACCTGCGCGAGGTGCACGGCGACCTCGTGTGATGCGAGGATCGCGCGGCGTGTACGCCAATGAAAAAGCCGACGGCATGTCCGTCGGCTTTTTTGTGCCCGCGGCGGGGCGATTACGGGTCTTGCGACCAGGCCGCGATCCCTCGGGAAAGCGACCGCAATGGCGAGCCGATGGGCGCGCCCGCCGGCCGTTGCGTCGTTAGCGGCGACGCATCAGGAAGTGGAATGTCTTGCCTTCTTCGCGCGACTCGATGAGTTCGTTGCCCGTCTGCTTGGCGAATGCACTGAAATCGCGCGCCGAGCCCGGGTCCGTGGCGATGATGTGCAGCACTTCGCCGCTTTGCATTTCGGCCAGTGCCTTCTTCGCACGCAGGATCGGCAGCGGGCAGTTCAGGCCGCTCGCGTCGACTTCTTTCTGGAATTCCATGCTTGTGTCCCTCGTTTCAGTCTCGTTCGAATCTTGTGTCGGGATGGCCCCGCAAACCCCCGATTCTACCGCAGTCGATGCTCGCGCCCGACGTGTCGATGTGCCCGAGGTTCATTAGCCGGCGATGGACAGCCGAGCCGATTCGACATACTCCACCGGAAGATTGCGCCGACGCAGCCACTCGGCGACCGCGTGGCCGGTGCCTGCGGGCCACGGGCGCACGCGCTCTGGCGCGACGAGGCGGAATTCGGCCAACTCCTCGGACAGGCAGATATCGCCGTCGCAAACCGCGTGATAGGCGATGATCAACTCGTTCTTACGCATGAATTCGTAGACACCGAGCAGCGAGATCGCATTGGCGTCCAGATTGGTCTCTTCCTTGATCTCCCGGCGGATACCGTCTTCCGGGGTTTCGTCGCGCTCGAGAAAACCCGTGATGAGCGCGAACATTCCTTCGGTCCAGGCGGCGTTTCGCGCCAGCAGGATCTGACCGCGATATTCGACGAGACCGGCCACCACCGGCAGCGGATTGTCCCAGTGGATGAAACCGCAAGCCGCATCGGGACAAGCGCGGCGAATACGCCCCGCGACATCGCGGGAGTCGAGCGGCGAAGCGCAGCGGGGACAGAAATGGAGTTCGTTCATGATCGTTCTTCGGCGAATCCGAATATCTTAAATGAACTCATGACGCGCTGCACATTCGGCAGATTCCGGGACCGCATCGGACCAACCCCCTAGGGGCCTCACGCGTATAATCGGCCAACGTCTTTCAATTATCGCTCTCGGTCCCGTGTCAGATTTCCCACCGAATTCCCCGTCTGCCGCAGACGGCAACGCATCGGCTCACACGTCGCCGTCCCCTTCCGACGCATCCGCGACGTCGGGCCAGTCCGGCGCGCCGACTTCGTCCGAGGCATCAGCATCATCGTCCGCCTCAAACGCTCGCTCACATGCGGCACGACTGGCACGACGCGGCGCACGGCGCTCCCAGCGACTCTGGCACAACTACGGTGTGTTCTGGCTTGGCGCGGTACTCGTGGGTCTGGTGTCCGTGGCGTACGCCAAGCTGGTGGACTTCGGTTTCGAGCTGTTCCAGCGCATGCTGTCGCATGGCTTCTGGCTGCCGCTCGTCATTACGCCGCTCGGTGCCTCTCTGGCGATCTGGCTGACGCAGAAGTTCTTCCAGGGCTCCGAAGGCAGCGGCATACCGCAGGTCATTGCCACATTGCAGGACGCACGCCTTTCCAAGACGCTGCTCTCCCTGCGCATCATGATCGGCAAGATCATCGTGTCGTTTCTTGGAATTCTGTGCGGCTTCACCATTGGGCGCGAAGGGCCGACCGTCCAGATCGGCGCGTCGTTGATGTATGCCATGCGACGCGGCTATCGCCGCAGCAGCGTGCACATCGAGCGACAACTGGCACTCGCAGGCGCTGCCGCGGGGCTGGCGGCAGCGTTCAACACACCGCTTGCCGGTGTCGTTTTCGCCATTGAAGAGTTGAGCCGCAGTTTCGTGGCACGAAGCAGCGGCACGCTGATCACGGCGATCATTTTTTCCGGCATCGTGGCACTCGGCCTGCAGGGCAATTATCTGTATTTCGGACACATCAAGGCGCTCAGCGACCTCACCTTCGCGCTGATCCCGGTGCTTATCGGCGCGAGTGTGCTGACAGGGGTGGCGGGCGGGGCATTTGGCTGGCTGATGCTGAACGTACCGCGCTGGATGCCGGCGCCGCTCGTCGGCCTGCGTCGCGCGTATCCGGTGCGGTTTGCCTTCCTGTGCGGGCTGGCGATCGCCGTCATCGGCATCGTCTCCGGCGGCACGACCTTCGGCAGCGGCTACGCCGAGGCACGCGGTCTGCTCGAATCGCACGCGGCGCTGTCGCCGTTCTACGCCCTGCTGAAGTTCGCGGCACTGAGCGTGTCGTATCTGTCTGGCATTCCCGGCGGCATCTTTGCGCCGTCGCTCGCCATTGGCGCGGGACTGGGCAACGTCATGGCGCACGTCACATCCGTGGTGCCACTACCGGCGATGGCCGCCCTGTGCATGGTCGGGTACCTCGCCGCCGTCACGCAGTCGCCGATCACGTCTTTCGTGATCGTGATGGAAATGATCGACGGCCATCAGATGGTGATCCCGCTGATGGCCGTGGCGCTGCTGTCGACCCAGGTGTCGAAGACCATTGCGCCATCGTTCTACCACACACTCGCGCACCGGTTTCTCACGCCCACGGTGCCGGCTCCGCGTCAGGCCTAGCGCCGGACGAAGCGAAAATAAGCGCACGAGCGGCGCAGCCGCTCTCGCGCGACGCGCCCCCCGCTCACCACGCCACACGCCACACGCCACACGTCACGCCGGTCGCCGACGTTACGTCGCTTACGTGAGGGCGTGCGGCGCTCAGGTCTTCGTGCTCAGTTCCCGGATATCGGCCGCCAGACGTTCGACCGTCTCCGGTCGCGTGTCCCAGGCGCACATGAAGCGGCAGCCACCTGCGCCGATGAACGTATAGAAGCGCCACCCCTTCGCGCGTAACGCTTCGATAACGTGCAGAGGCAGCTCCGCGAACACGGCATTGGCCTGCGTCTCGAACATCAGCGACACGCCGGGCAGATCGCGGATCCGCTGCGCCAGGTGTTGTGCCATCGCATTGGCATGGCGCGCATTGCGCAGCCAGGTGTCGTTTTCCAGCATGCCGAGCCATGGGGCGGAAATGAAACGCATCTTCGACGCCAGTTGCCCGGCCTGCTTCACCCGGTAGGCGAAGTCCTCGGCCAGCGACCGGTTGAAGAACACCACGGCCTCTCCCACCGGCAGACCGTTCTTGGTACCGCCGAAACACAGGACGTCGACACCGGCGCGCCAGGTCACATCCCCGGGGTGGCAGCCCAGCGTGGCCACGGCGTTGGCAAAGCGCGCGCCGTCCATGTGCACTCGCAGGTTGCGCCGCTTTGCCACGGCGGCGATCGCCTTGACCTCATCGACCGTATAGACCGTGCCGACCTCGGTGGCCTGGGTAAGGGTCACCACCCGGGGCTTCGGGAAGTGGATATCGGAGCGGCGATTGATGACGGATTCCACGGCGTCGGGCGTGAGCTTGCCGTTGTTCTCGCGTCCGCGCGCCGTGAGCAGCTTGGCGCCGTTGGAGAAAAATTCGGGGCCGCCACATTCGTCCGTCTCGACGTGTGCCAGTTCGTGACAGATCACGGAGTGATACGACTGCGAGAGCGACGCGAGGGCCAGCGAATTCGCCGCCGTACCGTTGAACACGAAGAAGACCTCGCAGTCGGTGTCGAACAGTTGCCGAATGCCGTCGCACACACGCTGTGTCCAGCGGTCGTCGCCATAGGCGACTTCATGGCCGCTGGCGTTGGCCTCGATCAGATAGTGCAGCGCCTCCGGACAGATACCCGCGTAATTGTCCGATGCGAAATGTTGTGGCGTTGCAATCGCCTCGTCGCTCGTGGCGCGATGGGCTGCGGCGTGGGCGTTCGATGCGGGCAGGACTTGCGACATGACAACCTCTTCGATACGGCGGACGGGGCGACACCCGCCCCGCCACTGACTTTGCCTGGCACCGGCAGGCGCGGAATCACTCGGGCCGCGGATCCGACCAGAGCGTGCCGCCCGTGGCCCAGTTCTCGCGCTTGACGTCGGTGATGATG
Source organism: Pandoraea sp. E26 (assembly GCF_000681415.1). Taxonomy (NCBI): domain Bacteria; kingdom Pseudomonadati; phylum Pseudomonadota; class Betaproteobacteria; order Burkholderiales; family Burkholderiaceae; genus Pandoraea; species Pandoraea sp. E26. Next base: position 57,984 of record NZ_AYXJ01000025.1, on the reverse strand, counting down.
ATGTCCACGGATTCCGGCGAACAACCAAGGGTGGTCACGGCAGCTTCGGTCACGGCCTTCACGAAGGCGCGCTTTTGCTCGACCGTGCGCCCCTCGAACATCTCGACATGAAACGTTGGCATTGCAGTCTCTCTCCTTGTGTGATTATGGCAATCGGTGAATCGGGGACCCGACATCCCCGGCGTTGCGCGCGAGCGGCGCTCAATCGCGAAACGAGGCGTCCATTCTATCGAGTTTGCGCAGCAGTGCCGGCCATTCCAGCACGCCTTCGACGGCACCGCCGTCCTCGAGTTGAAGCGCCGTCCTGTCCTGCACAGCCACGCTCGGCAGATGCGGCGTGGCACCGCCCGTCAACGCCTGCAACTGGATCTCGCAGGCCTTGATCAACGTGGCCATCAGCACGAACGCTTCGGCCACCGTGCGCCCGGTCGTGAGCGTGCCATGGTTGCGCAGAAGCATGGCCGGGTGCGATCCGAGCGAGGCCACGAGCCGCTCGCCTTCGGCGGGCGAGAACGCCAGACCTTCGTACTCGTGATAGCCGATGCGCCCGTGAAAGCGCAGCGCGTGCTGAGAGATCGGCAACAGGCCGTGAGGCTGGATCGACACGGCAATGCCCGCGGTGTTGTGCAAATGCATGACACAGACCGCATCGGCCCGCGCGGCGTGCACGGCGCCGTGCAGCGCAAAGCCCGTCACGTTGACCGGATGTTCGCTCTCCCCGACGATCTCGCCGTTCATCGTGATCTTGACGAGGTTCGACGCCGTCACTTCGTCGAACGCGAGACCGAACGGGTTGATCAGAAAGTGGCCGGGCTCGCCGGGCACCATCGCCGAGATGTGGGTGTAGATCATGTCGTCCCAGCCGTTCAGGGCCACGAGACGATAGCAGGCCGCGAGATCGACGCGCATACGACGCTCGGCGTCGCTCATGGCCGTGGCGGCTTTTCTGCCCGCCTGCAAGGTAAAGGACATACGCGAGGCTTCCGGAGTTGTCGTGTGGAGAATCGATGGGAATTCAGAAGCAAATCAAGGCGCGAGTTCACGCGAACGCCGCCAGTCCCACACGAACCCGACGGCACCCAGCAGGAGTACACCGGTCGCGCACAGCAACGCGGCCGTGAAACTGCCGGTGGCAGCGACCAGCGGTGCGGCTACCAGTGGGCCGACGATCTGCCCGATCCCATAGGATGCCGTGACCAGCCCGATCAGGCCATTGGCGTTGTCCCCACGCAAACGACGGCATTCACGCACCGCATACACCGTAATGGCGGTAAATGGCAGGCCCACGAGCACGCTGCCCAGGGCGAAGCCCGCCACGTTCGGCAGAACGATGCCGATGCCCACGCCCACGCCTTGCATGACGTAGCAGGCCGCGAGCAGCAGGCGGTTGTCCCACGCGAGCGGCGCACGCGCGCCGATGATGGCGCCGGGAATCACCATCAGGCCGAGCAGCGGAAAGAAAAGATCGGGCCAGGGCGAACCGGGCAGCGACTGCCGCGCGATCACCGGCAGAAATGTCGCCGTGATGATGTAGCCGAACCCCGCAAAGCCGTAGAGCACGGTGACCGGAATCACGTTCTCGCCGCTGCCGTGATTGACCGCATGCGGCGTCGCGTGGCCCGAGGCGCCCTCCGACGCCTTGGCGGCAGCAGGCGCGTCGGCCACGAACGTGCGCCAGATCGCGACGAGCAGGAGCATCGCCAACCCGCCGCACAGCAGCCAGCCACCGCGCGCCGGCCAGGAGAGCTTGTCGTTCAGGCTCGCGAGCAGGCCCGTCACCACGATGCCCGCGCCGGGGCCGGCGAAGATCACGCCGCCCAGGCTGGGCATGCGCAGCTCACCGAGCTTGCGAAACCCCCAGCCGGCCGAGAACACCATCGCCCATGCGCTCATCACGCCAGCGAGCGTGCGCACCACGGCCCAGACGGCAAACGAATCCAGTAAGCCCATGGCCAACGTGAGCACGACCGTTGCGGCAAGCGCAAACCGGATGATCCATGTCGGCGTGAAGCGCAGCCACATGCACGACAGCGCGCCGATGAAGTACCCGGCGTAGTTCAGCGATGCGAGCCAGCTGCCGTGCTGGATGTCGGTGAGCTTCTCGTGAAGCATCAGCGGCAGCATCGGCGTGAACGCGAAGCGCCCGATGCCCATAGCGATGGCGAGGGCGAGCATGCACGACAGGGCGATATGCCAGGCCGCCCGTTCGGGTGAAGGCTGGCGCGGCGGGACGGACCGTTCGGAATCGGCGAGTGTGGCTGGCATGGCGTGAGTGGGGGGGGATTCTCATGCGGCGCTCCTCGTTCGGCGCGCCGGGTTTGCCGAATACTTTACATGCAAACCATCGAGCACTGCGCAGGTTCCCTTGTGCAAAAAGGGGCAATGAGCGCCCCATGAAAGCAAAACGCGCACCGAAGTGCGCGTTTTGCCTTGTGCTCCCGACGTTGCGTGACGACGCCGGGCGCGCCGATCGGACCGCCAGCGCTTACAGCTTGCCGGCCACCCAGCCCTGCACGCCGGCCAGCGCCTGCGGCAATTGCGACGGATCGGTGCCGCCGGCCTGCGCCATGTCGGGTCGGCCGCCCCCCTTGCCGCCGACTTGCTGGGCGACGAAGTTGACGAGTTCACCCGCCTTGACCTTGCTGGTGAAGTCGGCCGTCACGCCCGCGATCAGGCTGACCTTGCCGCCGTCGACCGCGGCCAGCACGACGGCCGCGCTGCCCAGCTTGTCCTTGAGCTTGTCCATCGTCTCGCGCAGCGTCTTGACGTCGGCACCTTCGAGTTGCGCGGCCAGTACCTTCAGGCCGTTGACGTCGACGGCCTTCTCGACGAGTTCGTCGCCCTGGCTCGAAGCCAGCTTCGACTTGAGCGCCGCCAGTTCCTTCTCCAGCGACTTGACCTGCTCCTGCACCTGCGCGATGCGCGGCGAGAGTTCGGCCGGCTGCGTCTTGAGCGCAGCCGCCGCCTCGTTGACCTGATCGTCGAGCTTCTGCACGAAGCGCACCGAGTTGTCGCCGGTGATCGCTTCCACGCGACGAATGCCGGCAGCCACACCGCCTTCCATCACGATCTTGAACAGACCGATGTCGCCCGTGCGGCTCACGTGCGTGCCGCCGCACAGTTCGCGCGACGAACCGATGTCGAGCACGCGCACTTCGTCGCCGTACTTCTCGCCGAAGAGCGCCATCGCGCCACCCTTGACGGCATCGTCGAACGACATAAGCGCCGCCTGCGTCGGCGCGTTGGCCAGTACCTCGGCATTCACGATGTCTTCCACGCGACGAATTTCGTCGGCGGTCATCGCGGCGTTGTGGGCGAAGTCGAAGCGGGTCTTGTCGGCATCGACGAGCGAGCCCTTTTGCTGCACGTGCGAGCCGAGCACTTCACGCAGCGCCTTGTGCATGAGGTGGGTCGCCGAGTGGTTGCGCACGGTGCGCGCACGACGCACCGCATCGACCTGTGCCGTGACGGTGTCGCCCACCTTCAGCTCGCCCGACTCCAGCGTGCCGTAGTGACCGAACACGTCTGCCTGGATCTTCTGCGTGTCCGACACGCCGAAACGCGCGCCGCCAGCAGTGATCAGCCCCTGATCGCCCACCTGACCGCCCGACTCCGCGTAGAACGGCGTGGTATCGAGCACCACGATGCCCTGCTGGCCCGCGGCGAGCTTGCCCACGCTCGTGCCGTCGACGTAAAGCGCCGTGATCCGCGCGCCTTCGAGCGCGAGCGTGTCGTAGCCCTGAAAGCGCGTCTTGTCGCCGGTGTACTCGAGGGCGGTCGCCATCTTGAACTTGCCGGCCGCGCGCGCCTGTTCGCGCTGGCGCGCCATGGCAGCGTCGAAACCGGCTTCGTCGACGGTGATGCTGCGCTCGCGGCACACGTCCGCGGTCAGGTCGAGCGGGAAGCCGTAGGTGTCGTGCAGCTTGAAGGCGAGTTCGCCGTCGAGCGTGGTCACGCCGCGCTTGGCCAGATCCGCCAGCGCACCTTCGAGAATCTCCATGCCGTTCTCGATAGTCTCGCCGAAGCGCTCCTCTTCCTGCCTGAGCACGTCGGTCACGCGTTGCTGCGCCTGCGCCAGTTCCGGATAGGCCACGCCCATCTCGGCCACCAGATCCGGCACGAGCTTGTAGAAGAACGGCGTCTTGCAGCCGAGCTTGTAGCCATGGCGGATCGCGCGCCGGATGATACGACGCAGCACGTAGCCACGACCCTCGTTGCCCGGGATCACGCCGTCGACGATCAGGAACGAGCAGGCGCGGATGTGATCGGCGATCACCTTGAGCGAATTCGCGCTCAGGTCGGTCACGCCGGTCTCACGCCCGGCAGCCTTGATCAGGTGCTGGAACAGATCGATCTCGTAGTTGCTGTGCACATGCTGGAGCACGGCCGCAATACGCTCGAGCCCCATGCCGGTATCCACGCAGGGCTTGGGCAGGGGCGTCATGTTGCCCTGCTCGTCGCGGTTGAACTGCATGAACACGAGGTTCCAGATCTCGATGTAGCGATCGCCGTCTTCTTCCGGCGATCCCGGCGGGCCGCCCCACACATCGGCACCGTGATCGTAAAAGATTTCCGAGCACGGGCCGCACGGACCGGTGTCGGCCATCTGCCAGAAGTTGTCCGAAGCGTAGCGCGCACCCTTGTTGTCGCCGATGCGGATGATGCGCTCGGTCGGCACCCCCACTTCCTTCGCCCAGATGTCGTAAGCCTCGTCGTCTTCCTTGTAGACGGTCACCCACAGCTTGTCCTTGGGCAGTTTGTAGACTTCCGTGAGCAGCTCCCACGCATATTGGATCGCTTCGCGCTTGAAGTAGTCGCCGAACGAGAAGTTGCCCAGCATTTCGAAGAACGTGTGGTGACGTGCCGTGTAGCCCACGTTCTCCAGATCGTTGTGCTTGCCGCCGGCGCGCACGCTGCGCTGGGCCGTGGTCGCGCGCTTGTACGGACGCGTCTCGAGACCGAGGAAGACGTCCTTGAACTGCACCATGCCGGAGTTCGTAAACAGCAGCGTGGGGTCGTTGGACGGCACGAGGCTCGACGAGCGCACGATGGTGTGCCCCTTCGACTCGAAGAAGTTGAGGAATTTTTCCCGAATGTCTGCGACTTTCATAGCGTGCGTGAGAGCGTGGGGACCGGGCCAGACAAGGCGTCTGGCGGGATATTTTGCAAACTTTTGATTATACGGGAAATCGGCCCGCCCACCGCGTCGCCGCGCCAACCGCAGTGCGAAACGACGCTGGTCAGCGCACCCCGCGACGCCGTAGACTCTTCGTCACAAGTTCCGCATTGCAAAACATTGTTCCGCATGTGATTTTCCTGAATTCGCATTGCGGGACCGACAACGACACGAAGGAGATAACGAACGATGGGTGCGCTGAGTCATATCCGGGTGCTCGACCTTTCGCGTGTGCTGGCCGGGCCGTGGGCCACGCAGAATCTGGCGGACCTGGGCGCCGACGTCATCAAGGTCGAACGCCCCGGCGTGGGCGACGACACGCGCAGCTGGGGCCCGCCCTACCAGCGCGACGCCGAGGGCCGCGACACCGCCGAAGCCGCCTACTACCTGGCGGCGAACCGCAACAAGCGCTCGCTCACGCTCGACATCTCGCGCCCGGAGGGCCAGGCGATCGTCAGGGCACTCGCGGCGCAAAGCGATGTCGTGGTCGAGAATTACAAGGTCGGTCAACTGGCGAAGTACGGCCTGGACTACACGTCGCTCAAGGCGGTCAAGCCCGATCTGGTGTACTGCTCGGTGACCGGTTTCGGCCAGACCGGCCCGCACGCCTCGCGCGCGGGGTACGACTTCATTATTCAGGGCATCGGCGGCTTCATGAGCGTGACCGGCGAGCGCGACGCGCTGCCCGGCGGTGGTCCGCAGAAGGCGGGCGTCGCCATTGCGGACCTGATGACGGGCATGTATGCGAGTCTCGCGATCATGGCCGCGCTCACGCACCGCGACCGCACCGGCGTGGGCCAGTACATCGACATGGCGCTGCTCGACACGCAGGTCGCCATGCTCGCCAACCTCAACACGAATTATCTGGCCAGCGGCAATGCGCCGGTGCGCTGGGGCAACGCGCATCCGAACATCGTGCCGTACCAGACGTTCCAGACCGGCGACGACGGCTGGATCATCGTCGCGGTCGGCAACGACGGACAATTCCGCAAGTTCGTGGAAGCGGGCGGCGAGCCCGCGCTGGCCGACGACGAGCGCTTCGCGACCAATCCGTCACGTGTGCGTCACCGTGAGGTGCTGGTGCCGCTGCTCGCACAGATGGTGCGCAAATTCGGCAAGGATGCGTGGATCGACAAGCTCGAGGCGCTGGGCGTGCCGTGCGGGCCCATCAACACGTTGCCGGAAGTCTTCGCGCATCCCCAGGTGAAGGCCCGCGGCATGGAGGTGGCATTGCCGCACCCGTCGGGCGGCACGGCCCGGCTCGTGGCCAGTCCGATGAAGATGAGCGAGACGCCGCCCGAGGCGCGCACCGCGCCACCCACGCTTGGGCAGCACAGCGACCACATCCTTCGCGAGCGCCTGGGCTTCGACACCGAGCGGATCGCCCGGCTGCGCGCCGACGGCGTCGTCTGACCCCGCGACGGCCTCCCCCCCCGGCGCGCTCGGCGCGCCGGGAAGACGTTGTTACTCGTAGCGCCGACCGTCGGCCAGCAAGGCGGGGGTTTCGATCACCGCGTTCAGGCCGTCGAAGTCGAGCATCCGTTCGCGCCACGCGGCGGTGGTGCCCTGCGCGAGCAGGTTGCCATAGTAGCCCTGTAGCGTATGCGCCACGGCGCGCGCGGTGCCCCCCGGGAAGATGACGATGCGAAAGCCGATGTCGGCGAGCGCCTGCGCGCTTTGCACCGGCGTCTTGCCACCCTCGACCATGTTGGCGAGCAACGGCACGCGCGTGGCAAAACGCTCGCATGCCGCCGTCATCTGCTCGGTCGTGCGCAATGCCTCGATGAACAGCGCATCGGCACCGGCCGCCAGATACTGCTCGGCGCGATCGAGCGCGGCCTCCAGCCCCTCCACCGCGATCGCGTCGGTGCGCGCGAGGATCAACGTGTTCGCGTCATGACGGGCATCGACCGCCGCGCGAATCTTGCCTGCCATTTCCTGTGCGGGAATCACGCCCTTGCCGTCGAGATGACCGCAGCGTTTCGGAAAGGTCTGATCCTCCAGTTGGATCATGGCCGCGCCGGCGCGTTCGAACCCCCGCACCGTGCGCTTGACGTTCAGCGCGTTGCCGAAGCCGGTATCGGCGTCGACGATGACCGGCACCGACACCCGCTCGGCAATACGCGCGACCGTGTCTTCCACTTCCGGGTAGGTGGTCAGCCCGATGTCGGAGCGCCCGAGCCGCGTGTAGGCAATGGAGGCCCCGGACAGATACAGCGCTTCGAAGCCGGTCTGCGCCGCGATCAGCGCGGAGAGTGCGTCATAGACGCCCGGCGCGAGCAGCACGCCCTCGTTCAGGCGCGCCTTCAGGGACGACGTTGTCGTCATGGGGAAATCTCCTGTGAAGTTGGCGAGATGGCGAGCGCATCGATCGCCGTGTGCGCGGCGATGAAGCCTCCCGCGACGGCCGAGAGCAGCCCGTTGCCCGACAGATAGCCCCAGACCGCGTTGCCCGATACGCCGCGCGCCGCACCGCCCGCGGCGAGCAGGTTCGGCAGCGCGGTGCCGTCCGGGCGCAACACCCGGCAGTGGGCGTCGATGTCGAGCCCGCCTTGCGTGTGAAACAACGCGCCGGTGACCTTCACGGCGTAGTACGGAGCCGTGAGCGCGCGGGAGAAGCGGCGCCCGTCGGCCGCCGCGACGCCCGGCGCCACACTGTCGAGCGTGGCGCGCAGCATGTGTGCCTCGCAGCCGATGGTCGCCGCGAGGGCCTCGACGTCGGGGCATGTCCTGAGCGCCCCGGCGGCCTCCGCCTCCTGAAAATCGGGGAACGTGCGCGCCAGCGCCAGCGTTTGCGCGTCGAACACGTTCCAGGCAATGCCGCCCGGCTGCGCGAGCACATGCACCGCCGCTTCCGAATAACCGTGCGTTTCGTCGTGAAACCGCCGCCCTTCGCGATTGATCTGCACACCGCCGTCCATGATGACGGCCCAGGAAATCAGCACGCCGTGCGGACTCGCCCAGGACCCGTGCCCCTGATACCCGCCAAGGTCGGCCTGGGCCGCGCCCAGCGCGCGCCCCCAGAGCAAGGCGCTGCCATCGTTGCCCTCGTGACCGCCGTAGACCGCATCGGCCATCTCGGGGAGCCATTCGGCACGCAGCGCCGCGTTGCCGCCAAAGCCGTTGCAGGCAAGCAGCAGGACGTCGCAGCCGAGGTACTCCATGGCACCGTCGGGACGCACGCCGCCCACCGCCCGCACCCGCCCCGTCTCGTCGACCCAGAGTTCGCGCACGAGGGTTCGGGTAAGGATCGCGGCGTCGGTTGCCTGCACGGCGCGTTCCAGCGCGGCCATCAACGCCGCGCCAGTGCGCTCGGGCAGGCTGTGCATGCGCCGCACGGAGTGCCCCGGATACAGAAAGCCATCGAGGATCTCGAACGTCAGCCCGTGCCGGGCAAGCGCATCCATCGCCGGACCCGACGCCTCGGTATAGGCGCGCACCAGATGGGCCGCAGCGGTGCCATCGGTCTTCGCCATGATGTCGGCCGCGAAACGCGCGGGACTGTCGTCGATGCCGGCGGTGCGCTGCACCTCGCTGCCGCTGGCCGGAATGAAGCCGGACGAGAGCGCCGTCGAACCGCTGGGCACCGCGTCGCGCTCTAGCACCACGCAATCGACGCCCGCATCCTGCAATATCAGCGCGGCGCTCAGGCCGCAAGCACCGGCGCCGACGATCACCACGCTGACCTGCGGCAGATCGTCCACGGGCGGCTGTCCGCGCCGAATCACGGGCGCGCTCGCCGAAGCCGCGCCGCTCATCCTGCAATCAGGCCGGCGAAGGCCTCGCAAGTCACGATCTCGCCCACGGTGCGAAGGTCGGCCAGTGCGGCGTCGTGCATGGCAGGCGTGGGAGCGGCGCAACCGTCGCCGAGCACGAGCACGCGATAGTCGCGCATGTGCGCGTCGCGTGCCGTGCTGGCGACACCGCCGTTCGTCACGATGCCGCACACCGCGACCGTGTCGATGCCCGCACGGCGAAGCACCCAGTCGAGCTGCGTGTTGAAGAACGCCGAATAGGCGACCTTCAACACCGAGACATCCACGTGCGGGGCCAGCAGCGCGACCGTGCCATGGCCCGGCGAGCCGGCGACGAAATCGCCCCGGCGCAGGAACGGGCGCAACTGCCGCAGATGCGGCGAGATCATCGGCTCGCCGGACGCATCCGGCCAGAGCGTGAACTGGCTCGCCGCCACGAAGCCACCGGCCGCCTTGAGCGACGCGGCCACCGGCGCGACACGCGCGGGCAATGCCTGCGCCTCGCGCGTGGCCGCCCCGCCCCGGTCGTAGGCGCCGCCCGGCGCGATGAAGTCGTTCTGCAGGTCGACGATGACAAGCGCGGTGCGCGTCGCGTCGAGCCCGGACGTCGTTTGTGTCATTGCAAACTCCGTTGTGCGCACGCCGCTCAGGCGTCGCGCGTGATCAGCAGGTTGCCCAGGGCGTCGACGCGTCCCGAGAACCCTGGCTCCAGCCAGATCGTGGTGTCCGACTGCTCGAGGATCGCGGGGCCGGCCACGGTAGCGGCGACCGGCAAGTCCAGGCGCGCGTAGCGTGCGGCGTTCCACCACTGTCCGGCGTGATAGACGCGCTGTGTGCCGAGCGACTCGGGCATCGCGCCGGCCTGCGGCGCGAGCACGGCCAGGTCGAACTTCGGGCGCACGCCGATGCGCGCGTAGCGCAGGTTCATGATGCGCACCGGAATGCCCTCGAGCGCGCGACCGAAGGCGTCGCGGTACGCGGTCTCGAACGCCCGGGCAATGCCGTCGCGATCGAGCTGCTCGCGCGTGACGGGCACGCGCACCGTATGGCTCTGGCCCACGTAGAGCATGTCGAGCTCGACGATCTCGCGCACGCCTTCGAAGCGCACGCCGGCGGAGTCGAGGCGCGCCTGGCAGGCCTCGGCCAGCGCTTCGACGCGTGCCACGAGATCTGCCGTATCGAGCGCGGCGAGCGGCTGGTTGAGCGTTTGCACGCTGTCATGTCGCATGTCGGCGATCACGCAGCCCAGCGCCGAGGTCACGCCCGGGTAGCGCGGCACGATGCCCGTGGTCGTGCCGACTTCGCGCATCATCGCGCACACGTGCAGCGCGCCGCCGCCACCGAAGGGCATATAGGCGAACTGGCGCGGATCGTGGCCGCGCTCGATCGACACCAGGCGAATGGCGCCGGCCATCTTGGCGTTGGCGACGGTGAGCATCGCCTCGGCGGCGGCGTACACGTCGAGGCCGAGCGGTTTGGCCACATGCTCGTCGATGGCGCTGGCGGCAAGGCTCGCGTCGAGTTTCGCGAGCAGACCGCCACCCAGCGGCCGGTCGGCGGCAATGCGCCCGAGCAGCACGTTGGCGTCGGTCACCGTCGGTCGCGTGTTGCCGCGTCCGTAGCACGCCGGGCCGGGAATGCTGCCCGCCGATTCGGGACCGACCTGCAACAGGCCGCCCGCATCCACCGATGCGATCGAGCCGCCGCCGGCGCCGATCGTCTCGATCTGGATCATCGGCGAGCGCACCACCATGCCGAATTCGATGGACGTCTGCGCCGAGAGCGACGCCTCGCCGCCCGCCACGAGCGACACGTCGAACGACGTCCCGCCCATGTCACCCGTCACCACGTTGGCGAAGCCCGCGGCCCGCGCGATGGCCGCACAGGCGATCACGCCGGCAGCCGGCCCGGAGAGCGCCGTGCGCACCGGCACGTCGCACGCCGTCTGACGCGACATGATGCCGCCGTTGCTCTGTACCACGAGCAGTTCGCCGCCGAAGCCGCGCGCCTTCAGGTCGCTCTCCAGACGCGTGAGGTAGCTGCCCACCACCGGCTGGAGCGACGCGTTGAGCGTGGCCGTCGAGCATCGCTCGAATTCGCGAATCTCGGGCAGCACCTCGGTCGCCGCCGTCACGTTGCCGTTGGGCCACAGCGCCCGCACCGCGGCCACGGCGCGCTGCTCGTTGACCGGATTCGCGTAGGCGTTGACGAAGAACACGCACACGGCATCGCAGCCCGCCTCGAGCAACTCGCGCGCGGCCGCTTCCACCTGGGCAATGTCTACATCCGTATGGACCGTGCCGTCGGCCAGCACCCGCTCATCGACCTCGAGACGCAGGTCGCGCGGCACGATGGGTGTGAAGTTGCCGCGCAGGCCCCAGGTGGCCGGGCGATCGCGGCGCCGCATTTCGAGCACGTCGCGAAAGCCTGTCGTGGTAATAATGCCGGTGCGTGCCACCTTGCGCTCGAGCAGGGCATTCGTGCCCACGGTCGTGCCGTGCACGATCGTGGCGATACCGCCCGCGCCGCGTCCCTGCGTGTCGACACGCTCGATGCCGTTCATGAAGCCGCGTGCTTCCTCGCCGCGCGTGGAGGGTACCTTGACGATACGCGCCACGCCGGCGGCTTCGTCGAGGACGAACAAATCGGTAAACGTGCCGCCCACGTCGACGCCGACGATCGTTGATGCTTCGCTCATGCCTGTTGCTCCTTCTCGCGCGCGTCGTTCGCGCCGGTCGTCACATATCCCATCGCGCGGTCGTGCGCGCGTGCCGCGGCGTCACGCGCCGCCGGCGCGCCGTAGCCGCCCCCGCCCGGCGTCTCGAGCCGCACGCGCTCCCCGCGCGCGAGCTTGATGCCGAGCATCTTCGAAGCCATCGGCGGCGTATGCCACTGGCCGTCGTTCTGATAGCGAAACACGTTGGGCACCGACGCCGCGCCACCCGCAATGCCTTGCGGCGCCGAGCGTCCGCGCTCGCCGAACACGAACGCTTCCGCGCTGTCCTCGAGCAGTTCGATTTCGTAGATGGCGCCCAGGCCACCGCGATGCCGTCCGTCGCCGGCGGAGTCGGGGCGCAGCGCCCACTGCGTGAAGCGCACCGGATACGCGGCTTCGAGAATCTCGATCGGGGGAATGGTCGCCGTCGAGATCGGCGCGTTGCCATGCGACAGACCATCGCCGTCGCTGTGTCCGCCGTGGCCGCCGCCGAAGAAGCTGAACATCACCCAGCGCTGACCGCGCCGCGCCGGGTCGGTGCGGTAGCCGGCGATCGAGAGCGCATTGATGGTGCCGTACGCCTGCCCCATCGCCCGCTCGGGCGCGGCTTGCGCCATCGCACAGAAGATCACGTCGATCATGCGCAGGATGGTCTCGGTATAGCCGCCCACCGGACGCGGGCGTTGCGCCGAGATCAGCAACCCGTCGGGCAGCTCGAACCGTACCGCGTCGAGCACACCGGCATTGGCGGGCACGTCCGGGAACAGGTGCTTGAGCGCCACGTAGCACGCCGCGATGGCGGTCGCGCGCGAGATGTTCACCGGCCCCATGCAGGCGGGCGACGTCCCCGTGAAATCGAGCGTGAGCGACTCGCCGGCCACGCGCATGCGCAGCGCGATCGTCAGCGGCTCGTCGCGCACGCCGTCGTTGTCGAGCGTGTCCTGATAGACGTACTCGCCATCCGGCAGCGCGGCCACGTGCGCGCGCATGAGCTTCACGGCGCGCTCGCGCAATTGCGCCAGCGCGTCCTGCACCGTGCCGTCGCCATACTCGTCGAGCAGATCGGACAGACGCCTCGCACCGAGTTCGAGCGCGGCGAGTTGCCCGTTCAGATCGCCCCAAAGGCTGTCGGGCAAACGGGTATTGGCCTTGAGGATCGCGAGCACGTCCGCGTCGAGCTCGCCGCGCCGTACGATGCGCACCGGCGGGATCTGCACCGCTTCCTGCCAGCATTCGGTCGCTGCCGGGTTGTAGTTGCCGGGCACCGCGCCGCCCACGTCGTGCCAATGCGCGGCGGACGCCAGAAAGCAATAGAGCTTGCCGTCGCGGAACACGGGACGCACGAGTTTGAAATCGTTCGCGTGCGTGCCGCCTTCATAGGGATCGTTGAAGAGCCAGACGTCGCCGTCGATCATGCCGCCGCGCTCGGCGGCCGTGCGCGCGGCCGCCTGCACGGCGAAGGCCATCGCGCCGACGAAGACCGGCAAGCCGGACTTGCCCTGCACGAGGGTCGCGCCGGTCGCGGCGTCGTAGATGCCGTGGCAGGCGTCGTGCGCCTCGGCAATGATGGGATTGAAGGCGCTGCGGTAGAGCGTCGCGTCCATTTCGTCGGCGATCTGCTCCAGCCGTCCTTTGAGGACCGCCAGGGTGACGGGATCTAGCATGAAGAAACTCCGTGTGATGTCGGTTGGGATGCCGCGCTGCGCCGCTTGAGCAGATTGAGCAGGCCGCCGGCGTCGACCATGTCGAGGAGGAACCCCGGCACGCTCTCGCAGGCGAGCCGGCTGCCATCGGCACGCTCGACATAGCCCTCGCGCGGCGCGAGCCGCAGGTCCTCGCCTTCGGCGATTCGCGACGCGTCGGCGCAGGTGAGCAGCAACAGCCCCACATTGAAGGCATTGCGGAAATAGAGGCCGTTGAACGACGGTGCGATCACCGCGCGCACGCCCAGGTGCACCAGCGCGGCGGCCGCCTGTTCGCGCGACGAGCCAATGCCGAAGTTCGGCCCGGCCACGAGCACGTCGCCCCGACGCACGCCCGCGGCGAACTCCGGGCGCACCCGATGCAGGCAGTGGCGTGCGATCTCGTCGATGCCGAATTTCATGTAGGCGCCGGGTGCGAGCGCGTCGGTATCGATATCGGCGCCGACCACCCACGCGCGATGCGTGTCGGCGTCAGTCGCGTGGCCGCTCGCCTCGGGTCGGCCGGAAGAAGACGTTGGCGTTGTCATGATTCAGGAGAGACAATGAAAATGTTCGGGAAGTCCGGCGCGCATCACGCCAGCAGTTCGCGCGGGTCCGCGATGCGGCCGGTGAGCGCGGCGGCGGCCACCGCATAGGGGGAGCCCAGATAGACCTGGGCCGTCTCCGAACCCATGCGTCCCTTGAAGTTGCGCGCCGTGCTCGAGAGCACGGTCGCGCCTTCGGGAATCGAGCCGCCGTAGCCCGCGCAGGCGCCGCAGGTATTGGCGAGCACCTGGGCACCGGCCTCCACGAGCACGTCCATCACGCCTTCGCGCGCGGCCTGCGCCTGATCGCGCGCCGAGGCCGGCGCCACCACGAAGCGCATGCCCCTGGCGACCTTGCGGCCCTTGAGCACGCGGGCGGCGGCCCGCAGGTCGTCGAGCTTCGCCCCGGTGCACGCGCCGAGATAAGCCACGTCGACCGTAACGTCGGCGAACTCGCCGATTGCGTGCGTGTTGGCCGGACTATGCGGCGCCGCCACCTGCGGGGCGAGCGAGCCCGCGTCGAACACATGCAGTTCGGCCGGCGCATCGGCGTCGCCTTGCCAGCGCGCGATGTCGATGGCCTCCGTCACGCCGACCGAACGCAGATAATCCACGGTCGTCTCGTCGGGCGCGATCAGTCCCACCTGCGAGCCAAGCTCGGCGCTCATGTTCGAGAGCGTCATGCGCTCCTGCATCGACAGGGCGCGCACGGCGTCGCCGCAGAACTCGATCGCCTGGTAGCGTCCGCCGTTCATGCCGAAGCGACCGATCATGTGGAGCATCATGTCCTTGGCGCTCACGCCGTCGGCGAGGCGCCCGTCCCAGCGCATGCGGATCGTGTCGGGCACCTTCACCCAGATCTCGCCGGACACCGCCACGCCGAGCATCTCGGTGCTGCCGATGCCGAACATGTACGCGCCGAACGCGCCGCCGGTCGGCGAATGCGAGTCGCCGCCCACGCAGAACATGCCGGGGCGCAGGTGGCCGTGCTCGGGCACCACCACGTGACAGATGCCTGCCGAGTCGTACACGTTGGGCAGCGCCTGCGCGCTCGCCCAGTCGCGCGCAATGCGCACGATGCGCCGCGATTCGTCGTCCGATTCCGGCACGTAGTGATCGATGACAAGCACAACCTTCGATTTGTCCCACAGCTGAGCGCCGAGCGATTCGAGCATCGGTTGCAGGCGGCGCGGGCCGCTGGAGTCGTGGAACATCGCGAGATCGACACGACAGGTGACGATCTCGCCCACGGCCACGGTGTCGCGGCCACACGCGGCAGCCAGCAGCTTTTGCGTCAGAGTTTGAGGCACGGTCATTCCCTTACATTCCCAGATACGCACGCCGCAGATCGTCGCTCGCAAGCAACTCGGCGCAAGTGCCGCTGTGGCGGATTTCACCGTTCTCGAGCACGTAGCCGCGCTGCCCGGTTTCGAGCGACTGGCCCACGTTCTGCTCGACGAGCAGGATCGACAGGCCCTCGCGCTGCAAGCGCGCGATGAGCGAGAAAAGCTCCTCGACCATGAGCGGCGAGAGGCCGAGCGACGGTTCGTCGAGAATCAGCAGGCGCGGCTCGGCCATCAGCCCTCGGCCAATGGCAAGCATCTGCTGCTCGCCGCCGGACATCGTTCCGGCCGCCTGATCGATACGCTCGCGCAAACGCGGAAACAGATCGAGCATCTTCTCCAGGCTGCGTTCGCGCGACGCGCGGGCGCGGGCAAACGCGCCGAGCGACAGGTTCTCGCGAACGCTCAGGTTCGGGAAAATGCGGCGCCCTTCAGGCACCTGGATCAGCCCCGCCTTGACCACGTCGCGGTAATGCCGGCCGGTGAGATCGTGCCCGTCGAAGCGAACCCGCCCGCCCCAGACCGGGTTGATGCCGGACAGCGTGTTGTTCAGCGTCGACTTGCCCGCGCCGTTGCTGCCGAGCATCACGACGATCTCGCCCTCGCCGACGGTGAGATCGACACCGCGCAGCACCTCGACACGCCCATAACCGGTGCGCAGGCCTTCGACTTCGAGCAGATGGGTCATTGCGCACCTCCGGTTTGCGCAGCGAGCCGCGCCGCCGTGCCATGCCCCAGATAGGCCTCGATCACGGCGGGGTCGGTCGTCACCTCGCGAGGCGTGCCCGACGCGATCAGCTTGCCCTGCGCGAGCACCCAGACGTGCTCGGCCAGGCTCATCACGGCGCGCATGACGTGTTCGATCATCAGCACCGTCACGCCGCTCGCGGCGATATCGCGCACCACGGGAATCATTTCGTCGATCTCGCTTGGATTGAGCCCCGCGAGCACTTCGTCGAGCAACAGCAGGCGCGGGCGAGTGGCCAGCGCGCGGGCGAGCTCGAGCCGCTTGCGGCCGCACACGGTGAGGTCCGCCGCCGGCTTGTCGAGCTGCGCCTGCAAATTGGTTCGGTAGGCGATTTCCTCCGCGTCGCGCAGCGCGGCGCGGCGCTCGCGCAGATGCAGATGGGCACCCACGGCGATGTTCTCGCGCACGGTCTGCGCCCCGAACGGCTGCACGATCTGGAACGTGCGGGTGAGCCCCTGGCGCGCCGTTTCGTACGGTGCCTGCCCGGTGATGTCGCGCCCCTGGAATTCCACGCGTCCGGCGCCCGGCGTCATAAAGCCGGACAGCAAACCGAACAGTGTGGTCTTGCCCGCGCCGTTCGGACCGACGAGGGCGGTCAGCGTGCCGGCCCTGACGGACAAGCTCACGTCCTGCACCGCCTTCAGGCCGCCGAACGTGATGGACAGGCCTTCGGCCTTCAAAAGAATGTCAGACACGGGCGTTCTCCTCACGCGATGCGGTACGCGTCTCGTCCGCCGCGGTTCCCTGCGCCACGGCCTTGCGTTCCATGCCGAGCACGCGTCGGATCGAGGCCCCGGCGCCCGTCATGCCGCGCGGCAGGAACATCACGATCAGGATGAGCACGGCGCCGTAGATCACCATCGACAGGCCGGGCAGTTCGCCGAACAGGTTGCGCGTGAATTCACCGAGCGCGTAAAGGACGGCTGCGCCGAGCACCGGGCCCCACAGCGTGCCGAGCCCGCCGACGATGGCCCCGACCAGCGCCTCGACCGAGATGGTCGAGCCGAACGCGATGCCCGCGTCGATGTACTGGAACATCTGCACGTAGCACATGCCGGCCGCCGCCATGAAGCCGCCCGACAGCGCAATCGCGCCCAGCTTCACGCGCAGCGGGTTCACGCCCACGGCGCGGGCCGCATTCTCGTTGTCCCGCACGGCCTGCAGCCACGCGCCGAAGCGCGAGTGCCGCAACCACGCCGTCACCAGCAGCGCCGCCATCACGAACACGAGCAGCAACGCCGCGTAACCGCGCGGGGATGCGAACTGCAAATTACCCACGCCTTGGCGCAGCGGCACCATCAGGCCCACGCCCGCGCCGGTAAAGGGCAGCGACACGGCCAGAATGCGGAACACCTCGGCAAAGGCCAGCGTGACCAGAGCGAAATACGACCCCTTCAGGCCATAACGAAACGTCACCGCGCCGAGCGCCACGGCAACCGCGGTGCCCATGGCGATCGCGAACGGCATGGCCAGCCACGGGTTCCAGCCCCATTGCAACTGGGCAATGGCCTGGGCGTACGCCCCCACGCCGAAGAACAGCGCGTGGCCGAACGACAACTGGCCGCCGAACCCGCCGAGCACGTTCCACGACTGCGAGAGCAGCACGGCGTAAAACGTCATCATCAGGAACGACAGCCACACGCCGGACTGCAACGTGAGCAGCAGCGCGGCCATCGCCACGCCGAACAGCACAATCATTCGAAGATCTTTCATCGTTGGCTCCTGCTCCCCCGGTTCATGCCCGTGCACCGAACAGCCCCTGCGGACGCAGCAGCACGACGATGATGAAAATGGCGAAGATGCCCATCTGCCCGAGCGAATCGCCGAGCCACAGCCCGCCGAGCGACTCGACCACGCCAATGAGCAAGCCACCCACCAGCGCACCCACGAAGCTCCCCATGCCGCCCAGCACGACGATGGTGAAGGCCACCAGCACGAAACCGCCGCCGACCTGCGGGTTCACGTAGTACGCCGGCATGAGAAAACACGCCGCCGCGCCCACGCAGGCCATGCCGATCCCGAACGACAGCGCGTACACCCGTTCCACGTCGATGCCCATGAGCTTCGCGCCATGCTTTTCCTTGGCGACGGCCCGAATCGCGCGGCCCAGATCGGTGGCGCGCATGATCCAGAACAGCACGGCCGCCGCGGCGAGCGCCCCACCAAATGCGATCAGCTTCGGCACGGCGAGCATGACGGGGCCAACGTCGACCGTGGCCAGTGTGTACGGCGTGTCGATCGTATGGGTGTCGGACTTGAACCACACGAGTGCCAGGTTCTCCAGCACGATGGCCAGGCCGAGTGTGACCAGCAGAATGTTCTCGTCCTTGCCGTGGCTCGCTCGCTCGATCACCACGCGCTGCAGCGCGTAGCCCAGCGCGAACATGCCCAGCGTGACGAACGGCAGCGCGACATAAGGGTCGATGCCGAGCTTTTCCTTGAGCAGCCAGACCGCGTACAGCGCCACCATCAACGCCGCGCCGTGCGCGAAGTTGATGATGTGCAGCACGCCGTAGACCAGCGTGAGGCCCAGCGCGATGAGCGCATAGACCGCGCCGGTCGTCAGGCCGTTGAGCACGGCCGACAGGAGAATGACCGGGTCGAACATCACGTCAGGCCTTGAGCGGGAAGACCGGCGCGACCTGACGGTAGCTGTCCGGCAGAATGACCTTGATGTCGCCGCCCGAGACCTGCGTGAGCAGCGGCTGGGCGCCCAGGTTCTGGCCCTTCTCGAACTTCGTCGGGCCGTACGGCATCAGGTGGTCCTTGAACGTGCTCGATGCGAGCGCCGCCGTGATGGCCGCGCGATCCACCGACTTGGCGCGCTCGATCGCGTCGGCGAGCAGCATCATGGCCGTGTACGTCATGAACACTTCGTAGCTGAAATAGGCGCCCTTCGCTTCCGTACGCTTCTTGAGCGTCGCCACGCGCGGGTCCTTCGGATTGAACCAGTGGTTGCAGTCGATGATGCCGTCGGCGATGTCCGGGAACTCCTTGAGGAACTTGTAGCTCGAGGCCGCGCCGCCGAGCACCGAGTAGATCGCTTTCGGACGCACCTTCTGCTGTTTCATCGCGCGCAGCAGCAAGGCGTACTCGTTGTAGTAGTTCGCCGGAATCACGATGTCCGGATTGACCGAGCGCATGCGCAGCACGATATTGTTGAAGTCGCGCGTCGGATTGGCGTGCTTGATCACTTCCTTGATCTCGAAACCGCGCGCGGGAAGTTCCTTCTGCAACAGCGCCGCCGTGCCGGTGCCGAAGAGCGATTCCTCGTGCACGATCATCACAGTCTTCGCCGGCTTGCCTGCCGCGTTGTTCAGCGCGGCGAGATCGTCGACCGCGCGCATCGAGCACATGCGATACCCAGGGCCGAAACGAAACGTGTTGGTCAGCCCGCGCTCGACGATCTGATCCGCGACGCCGACGTCGACCACGTGCGGCAAGCCGTACTTCGCGGCCGTTTGCGTGGTGGCGAGGCAAATCGCCGACGCGTAGGCGCCGACGATGGCGGACACGCCGGCTTCGTTCATCTTCTCGACTTCGGCCGAACCGGCTTCGGGACGCGATTGCGCGTCGCCCAGCATGGCCTCGATGGGCGCGCCGCCAAGCGACTTGATGCCGCCGGCCGCGTTGATGTCCTCGATGGCGAGCAAGGCGCCGAGGCGGCACTGCTGGCCCGAATAGGCAAGTGCGCCGGTGACCGGGTGCAGCACGCCGATCTTGACGGGTTTTCCGGCGGCGTGCGCCAACCACGGCGCGCTGGAGGTGGCGGCCAGAGCGGCCATGGCGGTGGACTGGCGCAGGAACGTGCGACGCGAACTCATGTGTGGGTCTCCGGACTTGATCAGTGGAATTGGGCAGACAGTTCTTCGCTGACCCAGACCTTGGCGTCGATGTCGCCGACGCGCGAGAGTTGAAGCTGGTACTGGTAGCGATCGGGGCGATACAGGCCTTGCAGCAGTTGCACGGGGCGGTCGGCGACGTCGCGCACCAGGCGCGTGACCGCGAGCAACGCGGAGCCGACGGCGATGTCGAGGTGGCGCGCCACGACGGCGTCGGCCAGGCGCGCGGAAATGGTTTGGGTCGCGCCGCCGAGTTCGACGCCGGCCTCTTCGAGCAGCATGAGCAGCGGCTTGCGTTCGAGGTCGTCGCTGCGAATCTCGGCGATGTCCTTCGGCACGTGCGTGGTGATGTACGACAGCGGGCCGGCTTGCGTGCTGCGCACGCGAACACTCTTGTAGACCGGAGCGCCGGGGGTCAGCGCGAGCGCCTCGGCCACAGCGTCGCTCGCACCGACCACGGACGATTCGAGCACGGCCACGTTCGTGCGCAGGCCCATGTTGACGATGTTCTCGAGCAGACCGGTCAGGTGCGCCTTCTCACGCGAGATACCGGGGCCTTTGCCGCCGCCGGTGCGTTGTCCGGCATGCAGCGGCCACGTCCCCAGTCCGGGGCGGCGCACCACGAGCCCATCGGCCACGAGCATCTCCATCGCCTTGCGGATCGTGATGCGCGCCACACTGAACTGATCGGCCAGCAGGTGCTCGCCGGGCACGCCGTCGCGATCGAAACGTCCCTCCTGCAGTTGCTCGCGCAACACGAGGTAGATCTGGTGGTACTTCGGCAGCGGTAGTGGGGTATCCATGCGACGATTCTGGAAGTGTCATAATGTCCGGTCAATAGAACAAATAAGCAGACAAAATGTCCCATCGGGAAAACACCTAAGCCCTGTGCGAGGATTTTCCGGCGATGCGCGGAGGCACTTCAAACCCAGGCGGAACAAGGACCTTCACGGTGCCGCGCAGCACGGCTCGTGAGCTGCGCGGCACGCGTTTGCGGCGGCGATATCGGGCTCGCGCGGCGTCCCGCTCGCCCGTCCGCAGGACGGGCGTCGGGCGTACGACCCGCGGCGCCCGGCGGCCGCTCAGAAGCGGTGACGCAAGCCGACGTAATAGCTCATCTGGTTATCGTAGCCGTTGAGCTTCACGCCGTTGCCTCCGGTCCAGTTCGTGGTCGAGGTGCCGAACAGCCCCGCCCAGCCGCCGTCGACGCGTTCGTAAGCGGTCGCGAAATAGACGTCGGTGCGCTTCGAGAGGAAGTAGTCGATGACGCCGTACAGCGTTTGACGCTTGCCGCTGAAGTTCACGGCACTGGTGTTGTCATACATGTAGGCGGCGATGAATTGCCACGACGGGTTGAGCAGGTAACTCGCCCCGAGCGTGAAGAATTGATCGCGTCGGGCGGCGGAGAAGACCGAGCCGATGGCCGCCACGGTGGTGGGCGTTGCGGCGGTGCTCATGTTGGTGATCGACGCGTAGTCGACGCCGCCGTTGGTCACGTCGAATCCGGGGTCGCGCTGGCTTTGCAGGTAGTCGGCGTGGAATTTCCATTGTCCGTAGCTGACCTTGGCGCCGAGCGACCAGGTTTTCGCGGTACGGCTCTGCGAGTCGTGCGTCTGCTGCAACTGTCCGGTGAAGACGTTGCCGTTCTGCTCCCACGACACCCCGCCCGAGGCTGACGAGCGTGCGGAGCCCTGCCCTGCGATGCCGCCGAAGGCGTATTGCAGGTTCACGCCGAAGGGGCCGAATTTTTTCGTCCAGGTGAGCGCGTTGTTATAGCGCTGGCCGGTGAGGAAAACGAGCCACGAGTTCGTGGGCGGCGCACCGATGAAGATCGGATCGACCATGGAGATCGCCACGACGGCGCCCGTGTATTGACGCCCGAATGCGATTTCACCCCAGCCGCCTTGCAATGCGACGAAGGCCTGGCGTCCGAAGAGTTGCCCCTGTTGATCGAACGTTCCGGCTTGCGAATTGAAGCCGTTTTCGAGCACGAAGCGCGCCTTCATGCCGCCGCCGAGGTCCTCGATGCCCTGGAGGCCGAAACGGCTGGCCGACAGGAAGCCCTCGCCGGACTGGTTCAGCGAATAGACGCGGCCGCCGTCAGGGCTGGCGTGATTCTGCGAGACGACAGCACCTTCGATCAGGCCGTAGAGCGTGACGCTCGATTGCGCGAGCGCGGATGTCGCGGCGGTCGTCAGCGCCAGCGCGGCACCGGCGAGGGTTAGCGATTTCAGTGTTTTGCGTTGAGTGGTCTTCATGAGTCTTATGGTCTTGGCTTGAAGGGCGTGAGGACTTCGGGCTTTGGGTTTGCTGCGATTCGGGAAAACAGCCTCCCCTCGGCGCCGGACGCCGGCGCCTCGCTGCAAGCCGATGCGGCGTTGCGGGAGGCTCGGACGTCAGGGCGCACGACACCGCGACGCGCAGTCAGCGGGCGCGTCGTCAGGCATGGGGCGACAGGGGAAAATCACGCGAAGCGAAACCGGTCGCGGCGCTACGCGTTGGGGGTGCGACGGACTATTCGCGCAGGACGCGATACGACGCACGTTTCGAAACGCGCGCCAACACGCAGGAGGATGGGAGACGAGTCATCATGGCGATGACTCTAGGAGGACCAATTTGTAGCGTCAATGGAACAAATGCCGAAGACGGTTGTTCCATCGGGAAATTCCCGAGCCCCGCTCGGTGCCGCGAGACGACGTGAGCGGGCGATGGCTGGCTTCAACACGCTTGACGAGCGGCCAATCGGGACGCATTCCTTCTTGCCGGGCGTTTTTGCTATACTCTGCCCCTTCTGAGTGGATCGCGTCCGCTCCCTCCCTGTAGTTCAATGGATAGAACGAGTGCCTCCTAAGCGCTAGATACAGGTTCGATTCCTGTCGGGGGGACCAAAAAGCAAGGCTTTCCGCCTTGGCTGCGGCAACGCCGCGACAAATCGACGACCCACGCTGATGCGGTTTTGGCACGATGCCACGCATGCCTCGATGCGTCGGTCGCCGATTCGGCTGGCATTCGCCTCTCTCCGGTCATTCCCTCCGGCCTTTCCCCCAGTGCGGTGAAACGGCCCCCTCCCGCGTCGACCGTTCACCGAGCTTGCCCTTAATGTCGTTCGGTATCCCAACGACAAATGCGACTCGCCCCCCGATGGTTTCCCCCTAATCCTTACCTCATCCGTCGAAAGGCATCTCACTAATCCTTTCGTAATCCCCATGATTTTTAATAGGTAATACGCGTTTGAAGTGCGTGCTAGCATGCGGCGCGGAATGCTCTTACGAGGCATTTCAGCGTAGGAGTCCTATCGTAATTTGCTTCTTACTCCTGATTTCCCGACTCCTGACCGACGGCGGCGTCACCGACCTGGCCGAAACTCCCCGCATGAGGAGTAAGGCAGCGCCGCGAATTTCCATAACAACAATCTGAAGACTAGGAAAATGGCACACCATCTCGCAAAAATTTCCGGCCTGCTCGTCGCGGCCGGCATCATGGCCGGGTGCTCGACCATGAACATGGGGAGCAGCAGCGCCAAGACAGCCGCCACCGGATCGGCCGGCGGCGCCAACGCCGAAAACGCCAATCAAACCCTCGAGAAATGCGACCGTCCGCTGGGCACGCTCGCCGTCATCGAAGACACTACGGCGCCGTGGTACGGCATCCTGACCGGCCAGTACAAGCTCGGCTCCACCGTGCCCGTGCTCAAGCTGCTCGTTCAGCAGTCGAACTGCTTCGTTGTGGTCGAGCGCGGGCGCGGCATGGATACGGTCATGGGCGAGCGCGCCCTGCAGCAGTCAGGGGAACTGCGCAACAAGTCGAACTTCGGCAAAGGCAAGATGGTGTCGGCCGACTACGCACTTAGCCCGTCCATCACGTTTACCAACAATAACGCCGGTGGCGCGGGCGCGAGCATCGCCGGCCTCCTGCCGGGCGGCATCGGTTCGGCCATCGGCGCGTTGGCCGGCAGCATGAACTCGAAGGAGGCCAGTACGCTGCTGACCGTCATCGACAACCGCTCGAGCGTGCAGATCGCCGCCGCGGAAGGCAGCGCGAGCGCCATGGACTTCGGCGCCCTCGGCCGCATCGTCGGCAGCTCGGCCGGCGGCTCGCTCGGCGGTTACTCGAACACGGCGGAAGGCAAGGTGATCGTTGCCGCCTTCACCGACTCGTACAACAACGTCGTGCGCGCCGTGAAGAACTACAAGCAACAAACCGTCGCCGGCGGCCTCGGCACGGGCGGCCAGCTCACCGTCCAGGACGACGACGCACCGCGCCCCAAAAAGGCCGTGCGCCGCAAGAAGTAATTCAAGGCAGCGCAGCGCTTGCCGCCTCCCTGCCCAGGACCGCCACTTGCGCGCTCTCGGGCAGGGACCCTTCGGGCAAAGCGCCGTATTCCCCGCCCCAAGGCCGATCCGATCCCGAGCGCCCCCTCGCCGCGCACCGGCATCGAATCTCAAATATTTTGCCGTCCAGCAAACGAATTCGCCCCGGCAGCAAACGCACGCGGCCAGTTCGACGATTCTGCTGAACTATCATTTTTGAGGTGCCACCTGCGCACCTCGCCGGCGTCATATCGTCGGGTTTCCGTGTCCGAATACCGCCACCGCCCCGCCGATATCGTCGCCCCCCATTCCTGATCGATGCCAGGATTCGCATGACGAAGCCTCCGCAGCGTGCCATACACGTCCCGATGTCCGACACCCGCCCCCAACCCGATGCCATCGCTCACGCCTGGGCACGGGTCGGCGCCGCCCTCAGCCCGCACCCTGATTGCCCGCTCCCGACATGGACCGGTGGCGGGGACACGCTGCACCGGCATCTGTTGGTCATCGGCAGCGGCCATGACGGCGATCTCGTCAGTCAGCTGCGATACCTGGAAATGGCGTCCGCGCGATTTCGCAAGGTGGGCTTCATCGGACCGGCGAACGTGCGCCGTCTCGTCGAATGGTCGATGGGGGAACGCGTGGTGGTGATTTCCCGATTGCCGCGCGACGTATCGGATTGGGATCTTCGCTGCCCGATCGGTACGCTGGCCCGCGCATTGGGGCCGCAGGCGGCGTCAACACATGCCGGCCGCCCCCACCTGCGCGTGACCATGACCGCCGCGCGGCATTGGCGCGACCGGCTCGCCGCCGCCGCGCAACATGGCCTGTGCGTTGGCTTCGCGGGGTACGACGACATCCCCCCCGGCGTCGGCCCGCATCCGGGCGCGCGCCGGCAGGTCAACTTCGCGCCGCTGCTGCGCGTGCCCGGGGTATCCTGGGTTCCGCTCGGGCAGCGCGCGCCTGGCGAGGCGGACATCGCACTGCCGGCATCCATCGACTGGATCGATTGGCGCGCCGACTTCGACGATCTGGCCGACGAGGCATCCCTCACCGACAACCTGGATCTGGTCATTTCCCTGCAACCGCCACAGGCACATCTCGCGCAGGGCCTGGGCGTACCGGTCTGGCAGTTGACAACGCCCACCGTACAAATGCCAGAGCGCGAACCGCACGGTCCGTTCGAACCGTTCGAACCGTTCGATACCGCCCGTTTCGGTATCGCTGACACAGGGGACGAGCAGGACTGCGGCATGCCGTGGCCTCGCGACGGCCGGCCCGGGTCCGTCGACGCGGCAGCCAGGGCGCTGATCGCCATGGCCACCGAATTTCAGGGATGGACGCGCTGATCAGGCCGCCCAGCGCTCGCCGACCTTGGCCGTTTTGACCCACTCCATGAACGCCGCGGCCTCCGGCGTCCCGGCAGGGGCCGACCAGGCGGCGTAGTCGGCTTCGACGAAGGGCCGGTAAGGACCGTGCTTCACCTCGAAAATCACGGCGCCGTGGTCCAGCGACAGCACGGTGTGATGCACACCCAGCGGCGTCTCCACCACGCTGGTGTCCTCGCCGAGAACGCAACGGTCCGTCACAACGCCCGCCGCGTCGAACGTCAGCACGATATGGCGGCCACGCAGCGACGTGAGCAACTCCCACGTGTGGTGATGCAGGTGCGGGCGGATATACGTCGAGGGTTCCATCGCAATCGCCAGACGCTGGATCGGCTCGTCGAGCGCGTCGTGCAGGTTCTGGTTCATACGCGCGCGAGGCGACTGCTCGGCTTGTTGGGTCAGGGCGTCGAGCGCGGCAAAGGTCAATGTTTTCATAGGGGAATAGTGGGGGAAAGTCGGCGGCCGATCATTCTCGACAAGACCGCGGGGGGCACAAGTTTAACAAATCGGCTCGCAGCCCCGCGCCTGCCTTCGGTCCATAAAAAAACCCGCCTCGCGGCGGGTTTTTTGACTTTGCACACATTGCGCCGCGTCGGCGCAATGGCGTGCTCAGTACATCTTCTTCTTCAGGGTCTGGCTGCGCAGACGCTTGCGCAGACGGGCCACGGCAGCAGCCTTCTTGCGCTTGCGCTCGGCCGTCGGCTTTTCGTAAGCAGCGCGTGCCTTGACTTCCTTGATCAGGCCCGTGCCATCGATGGCGCGACGGAAACGACGCAGTGCGACTTCAACGGGTTCACCGTCTTTGATAACGATCTTGGTCATGCAATATCTCGAATAGTGATCGGCTCAACCGAGCCGCATATTTAATTTACCGCGCAAAGACACCCTTCCCCGCCCTGCCGGAGACATCTCCTGCCAGGCGCGACGAACGGACTTGCCACGGACTGCACTACACCACATCCGGCGGGACCGCGACTCACCTCCTCTGCGATCTCCCGATTGGCATTCGACACCCGGCCCACTGTCGCGTGAACCCCGCATCGCGCCTTCCAGACTGGCTGAACGGTTGATTGATGGCGAAGCGGCATTCTCATCGTTCGTCAGTGAGCGCCACTTCCCGCAATGCCCATTTTTTGGACAAGGTCGTGATTATACACAGAATGCGCGCGCAATGCACCCATTTTGGGTGACGCGAAGGCGCGACGGACCCCGCCGACGCTCCCGTCGCTGTAAATGCAGGACCTATGCGGTGCAGGTCAGGACGACTTCGCGCGGCATGATAACGGTCATCACGCGAGGCCCATGCGTCACGGCCGTTTCTCGCCCCCATGTGCGGCGCTTCGACGTTTCAATGAAAAACGGCGCTCCGCCGGAGTGGCGTGCGCCGCTAAAAATTCAGTCAGGATAACGAATCGATAATGCTCGGCACCCAATCGTCCCGGGGGCGCCGGCCGTCAGCCTCTCAGGCCGTAGCGCGTCAACCCGCGCTTCTCGCCGAGGCGCGCCTGACCGGCGTCGGTGCCGGTGTACCGATGGGAGACGCCGAAGCCATATCGGTTCGCTTGCGGGCCGGAGCGGTCCTGCGCAGCCCGGTCTTGCCGGCGCCCGCATTCGCTGCCGATGTGGCTCCCGAGGTCGGCGCAGCGCCAACCTTCGACGCGCCATTGACCTTCGCGACCTTAGTGACCTTAGTGACCTTCCCGACCTTCGGCGTGGCATCCGCCTTGCCCGATTTTCCAGCCTTGGCGACCTTCTCCGCCTTCTCCGCCCTTGCGGCTTTTGTCGGCTTGGCGAGCTTGGCGGCCTTCAGCGCTTTCAACGCCTTCATCGGCTTTGCCGTTGCCCCGCCCTTGCCCGCCTTGGCGTCCGAAGGCCGGCTCGCCGTCTTCGGCGGGGTCTTCGCCGCCGCCAGTTCGAGGTCGATGGTGTGCTTGAGTCCCGCGATCACCGGCGCGGCCAGATCGTCGGCGAAATGATCGAACCAGCGCTTGGCCTGGAGCAACTTCTTGCCGCCGAGGCGACGCTTGTGGTCTTCGTCGCTGGCGAGCACCTTGGCCGAGAGCCGTGCGCGGCCCTTGGAAAGGCGCTCGAGAACGGTAATGATGGTGAACCCCCGATGCGACGTCTTCTGTTCTGCAGACATGCTGGCCTCCTGAATTCCTCGTCACGCGACGAGTCCGGATTGGATCGAAGCCACGCATCGAAGCGCGTGGTTGCGATCGATCCTACCACGCCGCAATGACCGTGCCGACAGGCGATGCGGCGCGCGGCTCAGTGCACGACGGCGGCGGCTTCGGGAGGCTCCGGGGCCTGGGCGAAATACTGCACGCTGGCCGGAATCGCAAAACGGATGTCCGCCTTCAGGAAGGCGCGCATCAGGGCGAGATTGATGTCCTGCTGGAGGTCCATATACAGATTGAAGTCGGGGCTGAGCACGAAGTACACGACCTCGAAATCCAGTGAGCTGGTACCGAACTGCTTGAAATGCGCCCGGTCGAAGCGCGTTTTGTCCGACGCCTGCACCGCGGCCTTGACCATCTCCGGCACCCGGGCGAGCTTGTCCGGCACCGTGTGATAGCTCACGCTGAACGTGAAGACGATGCGTCGCTCGACCATGCGCTTGTAGTTGTGCAAGGTGTTCTTGAGGAGTTCGGTGTTGCCGCACACGATCTCCTCGCCGCTCAGGCTGCGAATGCGCGTCGTTTTCAGGCCGATGCGCTCGATCGTGCCCGCCACCTCGCCGAACACGATGAAATCGCCGACTTCGAACGGCTTGTCGAGCCCGATGGCAAGCGACGCGAACAGATCGCTCAACACGTTCTGCACGGCCAGTGCCACGGCCACGCCGCCTATGCCCAGGCTTGCAACGAAGGCGGTGATATTCACGCCGAAGTTCGCCAGCATTGCCAGCAGCAGAACCGCCCATGCGAGCACGCGCACCGTCCAGGCCGTCATGGTGACGATGACGGGATTGTCCGGCACGGACTCGCGATGCCGGAGTCGCCGCGTCGACCACACGCTCACCGCCCGATTGACCCAGAGCGCCAGTTGCAGGCAGAACAGGACCGTCCATCCGTGGACGATGGCGGTGTCCCACCGGTCACCGAGATCGAGCATCTTCAGGCCAATGAGCAAGGCCGCAACCAGCAGGACGAAGTGCCGTGTTGCCCCGAGCACTTCGACGATCATGCCGGCGGCCTGGGATTTCATGCGGCGCGAGAGCGCACCGAAGCGGCCCACCGCAAGACGCAACACACCGGTTAACACGGCGTAGGTCAACAGCATGGCCGCGGCGGCGAACGCCCAGTCGACGGGCGAAACAGCCTCGAAAGCCTTCAGCGGTGTCAGCGTACCGAGTTGCAAACGTGTCCTCCTCTTCGTCGAAACCGGAATCGAAAATCGATTAACGAGAGGGACCCGAGCAAGACGCATGCCCATTACGTCATTCGGATGCCTGGCAGACCAGACGGTCGGATGATTGGTCGCCCAACCGCCGCGCACGCTGGCGCGACCGGGTCGCGCGCGACTTCGCCCCGCCGTTGCGGCGGCAATCCACGCCACGCTCACGCGTTGCGCCATCGCCCCCAAAATTTCAAATGCATGAAAGAACGCGCGCCGTCGGGCCGCGCGCGAAGTGCCCCCGAGGACCTTACCCGTTCAAGACAATGCTGGGCCCGACGGCGCCGCGACGCCGGGCGCGCTCGCGCGCCCGTGGCGCGAGCCCGCGAGCAGGATACCCAGCGCCGCCAGCGCGGCCGGAATCGCCAGCAGCGTGAACAGGCCGGCGTTGCTCCAGCCGGCCGCGAGCAGGAAGGCACCGCCGAACGACCCCGCCACGGCGCCCACGCGACCGATGCCGAGCGCCCAGGCTACCCCCGTGGCGCGATTGGACGTCGGGTAATAGGCCGACGCGATCACGTTGGCGCACACTTGCGAGCCGCTCACGCAAAAGCCCGTGACGAAAATGCCGATCGCGAGCCACAGCGCGCCGTCGGCCACCGCCAGCGACGCCACCGAGACGGCGCCCAGCAGGTACGCCACCGCGACCACCTTGTATGGATGGAACCGGTCGATGAGCACGCCCAGCACGATGGCACCGAGCACGCCGCCGCCCTGCAGCAGTCCGGCGAACATCGATGCCTGCTTGAGCGTCAGTCCGCTGCGCTGGGCCAGAATCGGCAGCCAGTTGATGAGCAGATACAGCAACAACAGGCTCATGAAGAATGCGAGCCACAGCAGCAGCGTGCCACGCCGGTAATCGCGATGGAAAAGTTGCACCACGGGTGACGACGGCAGGCGATCGTCGGCCGCCGTGAAACGCTGCCCCGCGCCCACCCGCGCGGCCGACACACGCCGCAGAATCGCGGCGATCTGTGCCTGCGTACCGCCCCGGATCGCCAGGAAGCGCACCGACTCGGGTAACGTGAGCCAGAGCACGGGCACCAACGCGAGCGGCAGCAGTCCGCCGATGGCCAGTACACCTCGCCAGCCGAAGCCCGCGACCAGATACGCGGTCACCACGCCGCCGAGCGCCGAGCCGAGCGAGAAGCCGCAGAACATCAGCGTGAGCAACGTGCCGCGGCGTCGCTCGGGACTGAACTCCGAAGTCAGCGTGATCGCGTTGGGCATGGCGCCGCCCAGCCCGAGCCCCGTCAGAAAGCGCATGGCAATCAACCACGCCACATTGGGCGCGAGCGCCGCCCCGACACTCGCCGCACCGAACCACGCCACCGACAGGATCAACACACGCCGCCGGCCAATGCGGTCGGCCATCGGCCCGCTGCAGAACGCGCCAACCATCAGCCCGAGCAACCCCGCGCTGAACAGCGGGCCGAGCGATACCATCGACAACTGCCATTCCGAGCGGATGTGCGGGGCGATGAAGCCGATGATCGCAATGTCGAATCCGTCGAGTGCCACGATCAGGAAACACATCACGCTGATCATGATCTGGAAGCGCGACACGGGGGCCGCGTTGATGAAGTCCCGTACGTCGACTGACGCCTGCGGGGTGCCGTGCTTGTCCATGAATGTCTCCTGTGTGTCAGGGGCGTGGTCGCCCCTTCTTATGGAGGGTTCGGGGTATTGCCCTCGCCCTCTTGCCCTCTTGCCCTCGTGCCCACTGGCGCCGTCAGGCCGCATGCCCGCGCAACGCCGGCGCCGCAACGGACTCCACCCGCGCAATGAACGTCGGGTCTCGTTCGCGCAGGTCCTCGTGCGTCACGCGCCCGGTGCGAAGCATGTAGTCGTAGGCGAAGCTCACGGGATCGAGATGCATGCGGCTGTCGACCGACTCGTACCAGTCCAGGCTGCGACGCGCGGCGTCCTGGAACCGGTCCGATGCCCCACGCCGGCTGTGCTCGAAGGCAGCGAATGCCGCCGGCACATCGTTGCGATGCGCGCTCAGCGCGTCGACCAACGCAATCGCGTCCTGCATGGCCATGCGCGTGCCCGAGCCCAGCGAGAAGTGCACGCTGCGCAGCGCATCGCCGAGCAGCACGACATTGCCGTGCGACCAGTGGGCGTTGCTTACCACGCGCGCCTGGAACCAGTTCGAGCGATTGGTCAGCAGTGCATGGCCCCCAAGGTCGTCGGCGAATATCCGCTCGCAAAACGCCCGGCTCTCCTGCTCGGTGGCCGTATCGAGGCCGCAGCGCCGCCACGTATGCGGATCGACCTCGACGAGGAATGTCGAGCGCTCGGGGCTGTACTGGTAGGCATGCGCCATGAACACCCCTTGCGGCGTCTCGCGAAAGATCAGCGACACCGGGTGGAACAAGCGCGACGTGCCGTACCACGCGAACTTGTTGCGCCGCTCGTCGAAGCTTGGTTCGAAATGCGCCGCCATGCGCGTGCGCGCTTCACTGTTCACGCCATCTGCCGCGATCACGACGTCAGCGTCGGGCAGATGCGAGGGGTCGCTCACGTGGCTGCCGTAGCGAACGTCCACGCCCACGTCGGCGCAAGCCCGCTGGAGCACGCCCAACATGTCGATGCGCGAGGTGCGCGAGAAATGGTTGTTGCTCAGGCGCACCGGCACGCCCTGGTGCACGATCTCCATGTAATCGCAGCGCGTATGGTGCGCCGTGAACTTGCGAAAGAACGCCTCGTCGGCCTCCTTCAGGAAGGCGAGGGCGATGTCGGAGAACACGACGCCCCACCCATAGGTGGCGTCGGCCGCATTGCGCTCGTGGACGACGATCTCGTCCGCAGGGTGACGCTGCTTCATCAGCAGCGAAAAATACAGGCCGGCTGGCCCGCCACCGATCACGGCAATTTTCATGAGGGACTCCTGGGTGCGTGGATGCGAATTGGCGCGATTCAGGCGATGCGCGCGAGCGGCAGGTCGCCGGCGAGCAGCGCCCCGGTGCCGGGCACGATCGGCGCGAGGCCAAGGTGGTCGAGCATCTGGCGCACGGTACTCACCGCGGTCGACGTGACGGGCAGACCGATCCGGTCCTGTGCGAGCTGGATCGCCGGCAGCGACGGCATTTGCACGCACGCCGACAACACCACGGCGTCGGCATTGGCCGTGTTCAGGCGCTTTACGTCATCGAGCAACTGCATCGGATCGCGGCGCCCGACCGCCAGGTTGTCGGGAATTTCGAACGACAATGCGTCGAGCACCTCGATGCCTTCATGTTCGATATAGTCGACGACCGCCTGGGTGAGCGGCTTCATGTAAGGCGCCATGAGCGCGATCTTGCGCGCGCCGAGTCCCTTGAGTCCGGCGACCAGCGCACCTGCCGAGGTCATCACGGCCGCGTCGCAGTGGTTCTCGCGTGCCACGCGCCGCAAGTCGTCCTCCACCTGTCGGTGGTGGCCCGGCCCCATCGCCATGATGGCCACGAGACATGCGGTGCTCATGACATCCACGCGCGCATCCGCCAGTTCGGCCGCGCAGCGCAGCCCCTCCCGATTCATCGCCTCGAGCTCTTCCTTCACCACGCGATGCATGCGCATGCGGCTCGAATGGAAGGTGAAACGCTCCGGCAGCATTCGTTCCCGCGCACGCAGCATGGCGGGAATCTCGGTCTCCATCGTGGTGTTGGAACTCGGCACGATCTGGCCGATGCGAAAGCACGCTTGCGAGGGTTGGGTCATGATGTCGATTCTCCTGCGAATGAAGGCGCGGCCGCTTGCGCGACGCGATCCCGGTACTGTTCGAGGGCGTGGCGCAGCACAGCAGGCATGTCGATGGACTCGCGCACGCCGCGCCGGATACAGATCGGCGTGAGCCGTGCGACGAACGCGATGTCGCCATCGGCCTTGCGTGCCGTCATCTGCAACGTGAAAGTGCGGTTTCGGATGTCGATCACGTCCACCGTCACGTCGATGGCATCGTCGGGCCAGAGTGAGCGGCGAAAGTCGAATTCGAGCGCGCGCGTGGGCGTACCGAAGCCGTGCCGGTGCTTGACGGCCTGCGGCGTGCCGCCGAACAACGCTCCGTAGAAAAGTTCGGCCACGGAGATCACGTAGTCGGAGAAGCTCGCCGTGAAGACGACCCCGGCGGGATCGCACTCGCCCCAGCGCACTTGACGACGCACCACGAACGGGCACTCGCTCGCGACATATTCCGTGCTGATCATGCGCCCTCCTTCGCGGCGTGCACGGCTGCGACGTCGGCGGCACCGGTGGTTCCGGTGGTTCCGGCAGTTCCGGCAGTTTCGGCTGCGATCCGCCCGGCGATGGCCGCGCGCAATGACGCCTTGTCGACCTTGCCCACGCGCGTGACAGGAAACTCATCGACGACCTCGACGCGCTCGGGGCATTTGAACTTCGCCAATCCGCAGCTCACGAGGAAGCCAGCCAGTTCGGCGACCGACGGGGCCGCATGTCCCGGACGCACGATCAGGTAGACACACCCCTTCTCGCCATAGAACGGGTCCGGCATGGCGACGAGCTTGGCGTCGGCGACCGACGGGTGCTGGCTTACGTACGCCTCGACCTCCTCGCAGCCGATCTTCTCGCCGCCGCGATTGATGTTGTCGCGCAAACGCCCCTCGAAGGCGAAGCAGCGCACGCCGTCGATGATCCGCGCCGTCACCATGTCGCCGGTGCGCACGAATCCATCGGAGGTCATCGTCTGCGCCGTGGCTTCAGGCGCCTTGTAGTAGCCGCGCAGGCTCGATGGCCCGCGAAAACACAGCTCGCCCGGCGTGCCGTCGTCGACCGGCTGGTCGGTGCCGGGAAAGCGCACACGGATCTCGTCGTCCTCACAGCCCGACAGGCCCTGGGTGTGGTGACGCAGCGCCGCCGGCAGATGCGCACCGGCGCCCATGAGAAGTCCTTCGGTCGTGCCGTACAGGTTGAAGCACGGCACGCCCAGGTGGGCTTCGAGCGAATCGGCGCGGCTCATCGTGCCAAACAGCACCAGCGACGACAGGTCATGGCGGGCAACGTCCTTGTAGGCGATCATCTGCGGCGCCACGGGCCCGATCGACAGACCGTGGGTGACGCGGTGCGTCTCGATCAGCGTGAGCATGCGGGCGATATCGACGCGCGGCATGAGCACGGTCGTCATGCCGGTGGCGATGGTCGATGCGAGTCCATACAACTGACCGGCGTTGTGCAGCAGTGGCAGCGACCAGATCATGCGGCTATGCTCGGTCATGCCGATGTGGCGCATCCAGGCCAGGGCGTGGCCCAGGTATTCCGCATGAAAACGCGGAATGATCTTCGGCACGCCCGTCGTGCCGCCCGAGAGCTGGAAGCTCAGCACGTCTTCGCTGCCGATGCGCACGTCGGCCAGTATGGCGCGGGCGCGCTCGAGCGTCATGTCGTCGATCAGCCCCTCGATGGCGTGCTGCGCCCCTCGCTCGGCGGCGCCTGCCCCTCGCGCGACCAGCAGATGTTCCAGCGCGGCGTGCCGGTCCATCATCTGTTGCGCGAAGCCGACCAGATCGAACGCCGAGAAATCCGCCTGCACGAAATAGGCTCGCGCCTCGGATTGCGCCGCGAGCTGGCCGATCTCGACTTCGCGATACTGCGGCACCGCGCACACCGGCACGACACCCGCCTTGTAGGCGCCCATCAACGCTACGACAGTGTCGACGGTGGTGCCCATCTGGAAGATCGCCCGGTCGCCCGGACGCAGCCCCAGCGCGATCAACGCCGCACCGAGCCGCTCACTACGGGCGTCGAGCGCCGCGAATGAAATCGATGCCTCGTCGCTGATGTAGGCTGGCCGGTCCGGCACGCGCCCGGCGGTGGCGCGCAAGGCGTCGCCGAGCGTGGTGTCGCGCCATGCGCCTGAGGCGAAATAGCGTCTGGCCAGATCCGGCGGACAGTACGTCACGCCGTCGATACGGTGATGAATACCGCTCATGTTGTCTCCTGCACGAGCTGACGCGAACTCATGCGCGCGGGGCAATCCGCACGATGTCGCGTTCATAGGTTTCTATCCGGCCATTCAGGCCGCCCGTGAACAGCCCATACCAGACCGCGGGCTTGAGCCCCAGCGCGCGGCGCTCGAAGGCGATGGGCGCGTCGCTGGAAATCACGACGTAATCGCCGACGTCGTCGACCCGGCATTCCGGCATCCGCCGCGCGGCCGCCGTGAGCGAGGCGAACTCGGGCACGTTCAACACGAATATCTGCAGCGAATGGCGGTTCACGATCGGGGCTCCCGAAGCACACGTTGAGCGAGGCATTCCGCCTTGCGCCGCCACACGGCATCGATGCTGGCGAATGGCTCGCCACCCGCGCGCGCTTCGTCTTCGAGGGCCATGGCGGCGTCGAGCGTGGCCGCGGCGTCGCGGGCGTCGATGGCCTCCAACGGACGCAGCTTGCGCGTGATTTCGATGAAGTAGCCATTCGGATCGCGAAAGTAGATCGACGCGATCACCTCGTGCGCCGTCTCCGCGGACACCGTCACACCGCGCGATTCCAGGCGCGCCTTCCAGGCTTGCAGGGCGTCTTGCGTGTCGACAAGCCATGCCGTGTGCGTGGCGTCGAACACATGATCGTCCGGCAGCGGTGCCCGGCCCGGACGGCACGCGAGCGATGCGGGCTCGTTGCTGCCGAGGTAATAGAAGAACGCGATGGTGCTGCCGTTGCCGCTGTCGAAAAAGAAATGCAGGAAGTCCGGATGCGTGGCGGGTCCCCAGCCGCGCGCGGAAATCGTGTGAATGAGCGGCAGGCCCAGCACGTCGCGGTAGAACTCGACGGTCTCTCGCAGGCGCCAGGTCGGACGGGCCGTGTGGTCGACGCCGTGCAAGCGTAACGCGAGCTGCGCGGGGCCGGCCGGGGGGATGTCGTTCAACTTCATCTCAGGTCTCGTGGGTTCGTGGATTCGATGCAATGCGGGGGCGCGTCATTGCGGGAAGGTCTCGCGCAGCCAGTCCTGCAGCAGGCGCCCGGCAACGTAACGACCGGCCTCCTCGCCCGGCGCGAGCGCACGGCCGTGATGATCGCCGCGCACGCGGCGGTGCGTCTTGTGCGACGCGCCGAGACTCGCGTGGATGTCCGCGATCACACTCGGGAAGCACGCCTGATCGCCCGTGTACTCGATCAGCAGCGTGGGCTGAACGATGGCGGAAGCGGTCTTCGACAGCAGCGCATTCGACGACAGGCCCGACCATGTCGACAGCCAGGCTTCCGGCGAACACACGCGCCCGAAGCCGACCGAACCGTAGTTCGAGGCAAATGGATCGCTGCCCCAGAGAGAGCCGAAACGTCGATCGGACGGGTCGAGCGAAAGATCGAAGCAGCGCAGGTCGGCGTCGGTGCGCCAGACCGTCATCAGCGGCGTGTGCGCGGCCAGGCGGCGCACATGGGCGGCGGCATTCGCGCCGTCGCGCCGCAGACGCTCGCGGGCCGCCTGGCGCGCGGCGATCAGATCCCGCGCCATCGCGTCGAGCCGGGCCACGCGCGCGGTCTGCGCGGCGCGGTAGCGCTCGACGAAATCCGGTGCGTACCGGGTCGACGGCGAAGTCGACAGCGGAGTCGACGGCACCGACGCATCGGCATCGGCCCGACGTGCCACATAACCGTTGGCGCCGTCGAAAGGATCGAGGGTCGGGTCGACGGACAACGCGTCGTGTTCGTCGGTGACCGACGGATCGATGCACGATTGCAGCAGCGCGCCCTGTCCGGGATGCGGCGAGACGAACACCACACCGTCGACGACCGGCATATCGAGCGCCGCCAGCCTGGTGGGACGCCCGCCGGGCGTGCGTTCGATCCGAGCCTCCGGCGCGAGGCCGGACTGCTGCACGTATAGCGCATAAAGGCCGCTGCCGCCCGAATTACCGAGCAGCACGATGCGCCTGAAGCCCGCATCGCGCAGAAACCGCATGGCCGCCGCCACGTCGAAGAGCGCCAGTTCGTGCTCGAGGCGCATGTCGTTGCCGACCGCGCGCGGCGCCTGAGTCCAGGCAGCGTAGCCCGCCCCGACGATGTCGGGGATCAGGTAATGGCACGCCATGAATTCGCGCGGATGCATGATGCAAACCACCGTATCCGACGCACCCGCGGCGTAAAGCGCGCCGCTCGTGGCCGCGCCGTCGGCGGTGCGCAGTACCACGTTGCGCGTGGTCGCCCCCAAGGGCAGGTCGCGCGGATTCCAGTCGGTATTCAGGAAACCCGCCGTCGCGCCCAGACCATCGCCGCGGCCGTGTCGCTGTTGATTCATCGTTCCACCTCCTTTTTTTTACATACTAGTTCAAATTTTTACGGATTGGTAAACATTTCCGTAAAATTTTGACGAATGCGTAAAAAACCTGATGGGGAGATAGGTCGGGCTTTGCTGGGCGATGGATTTTCGCTATCGTTCGAATTTATTGGCGCTTTCTGACGCGAGCGTCGAAAGACCGAAAAGGCAATCGACATGAGCAAAGCACAAACAAAGAGCGACGCGCTCCGGGAGAACATTCTTGAGGTGGCGACGCGCCTGTTCATTGAACGGGGATTCGATGGGACGAGCTTCAATGACATCGCCGACGTGGTCGGCGTGAGTCGGCCGGCGCTCTATTACTACTTCAAGAGCAAGGAGGCGATTCTCGAAGTGCTGACCACGGTGATCACGCGAGCGGCCGGGGAACTGGCGTCCGAGGCGCTGCCGGCGCACTTGCGGCAACCGTCGGCAATGCTCCGGCACCGGGTGCTTCGACACGCGCACCTGATCCTCACGCATCCGCTGCAATTTCGTGTGGTGGAGCGCAACGAGGACAATCTGCCGCCCGAGCAGCGCAAGCTCGCCGAGCAGTCGCGTCGCGCGGTGCTCGAGCAGTTCCGGCAGGCAATCGAACTGGGTATCGAGCGCGGCCAGTTCCGGGTGATGGACGCGAAGGTGGCCGCCTTCTCGATCATCGGCATGTGCAACTGGACGGCATGGTGGTTCGCCCCGTCGGGACCGCGCAGGGCAGAGGAAATTGCCGAGCAGATTGCCGACATGGCATTGCGCTCGGTCGAGCAGGACGCCGGGCGACAACTGGGCGAGCAAAGCGCCGCCGGCGTGCTCAAGCTGCTGCGCGACGACATCGACTTGCTGGAACGGCATTTGAAGCCGTAGTCGGCCAGTGGCACGGCGCCTCGCCGCGTACCGGGACGTCGCGGACCTCGGCAACCCCGCCAGTCCGTCGGAGACGCGCGGTACGCCGGACCTCGCGACGTCAGAAGCTGCAACAATCGCAGAGCAGTTCGGGGTTGAGCAGATCGGGGGGACGTCCGCCGAGCCTGCCGAAGCCGAAGGCCGCCACGAGGTTCTCCACGGCGCGCCGGGCGTCGGGCGACGACATCGCCCGCACGCCGGCACGGGTCATCGCCGCGATGTCCATGTGCGGCTCGCTCGGCGTCAGGCAACACACGGCTTGCAGCGCATCGAGACCGTCGAGCATCTGCGCGTCGATGACATCGGTCTCTCCCACGAGCGCCGCGGCCGCCGAGCGCAACTGCTCGCTCAGCGCGGCGCGCGACATCGCCTGCGCGCATATCGCCACCTCGAAGAAGCGGTCGAGGCGATCGATCTCGGCGTCGTCCAGCGGCTGGGTGACCACCAGACGATGCCTGCCGAGTCCCGCGAGCGCGAGCTTCATGCCGCCACCGCTTCCGTTGCCTCATGCGCGCGCGGGTGAGCGCGCAACGGCACGCCGGTACGAATCAGATCGGCCGCGCGCTCGGCGATCATGATGACTGGCGCATTGATATTGCCGGAGGTCAGGTCGGGCATGACGGAGGCGTCGACCACGCGCAGCCCTTGCACCCCCTTTACCCGCAACTCGCTGTCCACCACGGCCATCGGGTCGTCGAGTGCCCCCATCCGGCAGGTGCCGGCGGGGTGATGGACGGTGATGGCCGTCTTGCGGATGAACGCGTCGATCTGTGCGTCGGTCGACATCGTCGGCCCCGGCGCGATCTCCGCGCCGATAAATGGCGCCAGACTCGGCTGGGCAGCCAGTTCGCGCACCATGCGCACCGACGCGCGCAACGCGGCCCAGTCGTATGGCGTCGACAGGAAATTCTGGTGAATCCGCGCCTTTGCGGCCGGGTCGGCCGAGACCAGGCGAACCTCGCCCCGGCTTTGCGGATGCAGCAGGACCGTGCGGCAGGCGAAGCCGTCGTTGAACGGTTGCCTGAACGGCCGGAAGTACGGCCACGCCCCCAGCGGTGCGGCCGTGAGCAACAGTTGCAGATCGGGTGCCTCGCTCGGCGCCGGCGCCTGTCCGCTTTGCATGAAACCGACCACCCCACCGGGCACGTCGGCCGCGAAGCCCTTGCCCGTGAAGTAGGCCCGGATCAACTCGATGCCGATGCGATCCAGACGCATCATCCGGTGAAACGGTCCCGGACTTGCGCGACGATACATGACGATCACCGACGGATGGTCCTGCAGGTTGCGACCGACGCCGGGACTCGCCACCGATGTGCGAACGCCGATCTGCGCCAGCCTCGCAGGGTCGCCGATCCCCGAGAGCATGAGCAGTTGCGGTGTATTGATGACACCGCCCGACAAGAGCACCTCGCGCCCGGCTGTCGCCACATGCCTGACGCCGTTCTGCCAGTACTCCACGCCGACGGCACGCTCGCCTTCGAGGATCACGCGTGAAACGAGCGCGCCGACCTCGACCCGAAGCCCCGGGCGCGAACGCGCCGGGTGCAGATAGGCGCTCGCCGCGCTGCAGCGGCGGCCATTGCGGATCGTCATCTGAAGCCGGCTAAAGCCGGCCTGCGCGGCACCGTTGTAGTCGTCGACCCACGGATGTCCCGCCGTGCGCGAAGCCTGGGCGAACGCGCCCAGCAACGGGTCCTGGTAACGGCATCGCTGCACGTTGAGCGGCCCGTCGCCGCCGCGAAACGTATCGCCCCCCTCCTCCCACCGCTCCTGCCTGCGAAAGTACGGCAGCACGTTCTCGTAGGACCAGTCGGGCAGTCCGTAGTCACTCGCCCAGCGGTCGAAGTCGGCGCGATTGCCGCGCACGTGCGCCATGGCGTTGACCGAAGACGAACCGCCCACGACCTTGCCGCGCGCGCATTCCACGCTTCGCCCGCCAACATTCTCCTCGGGCTCGCAGTCGTACATCCAGTCGTGCAGCCGTTTGGTGAGAATCTTGCCCCATCCGAGCGGAATGTGAATCCATGGATCGCGATCCCATCCGCCGGCCTCGAGCACGAGCACCCGAACCTCCGGGTCTTCGGTCAGGCGACTGGCGAGCGTGCAACCGGCCGAGCCCGCGCCAACGATGATGTAGTCAAAAGTGCTTTGCATGCCAGGGTCTCGCGAACGGTGGAGGATCATGGCTGCGCGGCAACGCGGCGCAGGCTGACGTGAATGTTCTTCTCCTGCGTGAACGACAGCATCTCGCCCAGGCATTCCTCGCGCCCCATGCCGGACTGCTTCATGCCGCCGAACGGCGCGCCGAGAAAGTGCTTGCCGACTTCGTTGATCCACACGAAGCCCGCACTGACCCGCGAGGCGGTGCGCATGCCTTTCTCGAGATCGTTGGTCCAGATGGCACAAGTGAGCCCGTAGTCGAGCGCGTTCACCTCGGCGAGCATTTGCGCTTCGTCGCGCCACTTGATGATCGAGAGTACCGGGCCGAAGATTTCCTCCTGCGCGATGCGCATGCTGGGATCCACATCCGCGAACACCGTCGGCTCGATGTAGTAGCCGTTGGCCAGCGCCGGATCGTCGGGCACCTTGCCGCCATGGACCAGTCGCGCACCCTGCTCGTGCGCCGACGCGATGTATGCCATGACCCGCGCATGCTGCGCCTGACTGATGATCGCGCCCATGGTCGTCTTCGGATCGGTCGGCAGACCGGGCACGAACGCCTTGCAACGGTGCGCGATACGCTCGATTACCGCGTCGTACAGGTGCTCGTGAAGGAACAGGCGGCTCGTCGATCCGCACGACTGGCCACACCACGTGAAGTTCATGCCCGCCACGGCGGCCGCGGCCAGCGCATCGGGGTCGACGTCGGGGTAGGCGATCAGCGCGTTCTTGCCGCCAAGCTCCAGCAACATCGGCTTGATACGATCGCCGGCACCGCGCGCCACGGCGCGGCCGGTCGGTATGCTGCCCACGAGACCGAGCATCGCCACGCCGGGATGCGACACCAGGGCTTCGCCCACGTCGCGCCCGCCGTTGAGAATCGACACGACGCCGGGAGGAAACAGGCCGCCGACGATCTCGGCCAGACGCAACGACGACAGCGGCGCCTGCTCGGGCGGTTTGATGATGACGGCATTGCCCGCGGCCAGCGGCGCCGCCATCTTGCCCGCGGCAAACATGAAGGGATGATTGAACGCCACGATTCTCGCCACGACGCCGACAGGCTCGCGCACCGTGAAGTCGATGGCGTCCGGCCCCATCGGGATCGATGCTCCCTTCATTTCGGTGACGAGCCCGGCGAAAAACTCGAACAGCGCCGCCGCGACCATCACGTCGCCCGCCATCTCGGCCACCGGATTGCCACAGTCGGCGGCGTCGAGCATGGCCAGATCGGCCGCATGCCTGCGCATCTCCACCGCCGCCGCCCTGAGCACCCGTGCACGCTCGAGCGGCGGCGTGTCGCGCCACACGGCGAACCCGTGCCGCGCGGCCGCAACGGCGGCGTCGACATCGCTCGCGTCGCCGACCGCGGCCCGCCCGATGCACGATCCGTCCCCCGGACTGTGGACATCGACGTAACGGCCCGCGTGCGGGGCATGCCACGCACCGCCGTAGTAGAGCCCCTCATGGGCCGGGAGGACCAGGCTGGTCGCACCCGCGTGCAAGCTTTCGGACATACGCGCTGTCATGGCCGCCCCCTTTCACTTGCGCAGCGGCTTGGCCGCCGTCAGGAACTGCATGTCGAAGCCGCCGCTGGCTTTCGCGTTCGCATCGATGGAGCCCTCTTTTCGGAGAACGTCGAACATCTCGCCCCAACGCTTCGCATCGATCCAGCCGATTCCGTTGGCCGCCGTGTCGGGCGAATACATCGTGTGCTTGAAATCGGCGTCGAGTTGCTCGGCGAGGATCTTTTCCTGCCCCTTGTACTCGGGGTTGGCTTTCACGATGGTCGCCACCGCCTCGTCGGGATGGGCGATCACGTAGGCGAACGCCTCCATGTACGCGTTCACGAAGCGCTGCACGAGTTGCGGATTCGCCCCGATCATCTTGTCCGAGGCGAAAACGCCCGATCCGTAGACGTTCAGACCGTGGTCGGCCGCCTGGAGGATCGAGAGCGAGCCCGGGCCGCCCGTCTTCTCCTCGAGCAACGGCACCTCCGCATCGATATAGCCGGGCACCGCGTCGACTCGCCCCATCACGAGGTAATTTTCGTAGGGCGGCGCGACCGTGCTTTGCCTGATGTCGGCGAGCGACATGCCGTTCTTGCTGAGGAAGGCCTTCAGGAACACATAAGTCGAACCCGCCGGATGCACACCGACGTTCAGGCCCTTGAGGTCCTTGGCCGAAGCAAGTGGCTTGCGCGACTTGACCGACACCATGGCCAGCGGGCTCTTCTGATTGACGGCGACCAGCGCTGAGTTCGCCGCCCCCTGCGTGCGTGCGACCAGCAACGTCGAAAGATCTCCGAAGCCGAACTGCGCGCTGCCGTTGGCGACCATGCGCAGCGCGTCGACCGAGCCGGTGCCCTTGCGGATCGCGGTGACGTTGATGCCTTGCTTCGCGAACATGCCCTTGTCTCGCGCGACGAAGAACATGGCGTGATTGCCGCGCACGATCCAGTCGAGCTGGACAATGACATCATCGGCGGCCGACGCAGGCGCCGCGGCGCCCAGCAACGACACCGACACGAGAAGCCCCGAAAACAGTTTGCTCAATCTGCTCACGCTGGTACTCCTGCAAGAAAAAAGCGCTGAAAAGGAAGACGCTTCGACACTCCGCTAACCCGCTAACCCGCTACCCCACTGCCCCGCCGCCCCGCCATCCGGCGATCAGTGGCGTGATTCGCCGCCCCACGTAATGAACCGGTATTCGAATCCCTCGACGGCGTAGTAGAAGAGCACGCCAAGCAGCGACACCTCGACGAGGGCGGCAAACACGAGCGGCATCTGCATTTGCGTCGAAGCGAACTGGATGACGTAGCCCAGCCCGGCCGACGCACCGGCGAACTCGCCCACGATGGCGCCGATCACGCTCAACGTGATGGCGACCTTGATGCCGGCCATGAGCGACGGCAGCGAGTGCGGGATCTGCACCCGCATCAGGATCTGCGTTCGCGTGGCGCCGACCGACTTGAGCAGCGCGACCAGGTTCGGATCCGCGCTGCGCAGGCCGACAAGCATGTTGAGCGCCACCGGAAAAAACGCCATCACGACGATAAGCAGTATCTTGGGCATGAGGTCATAGCCGAACCAGAGCACGAAGATCGGCGCGAGCGCGATCTTCGGCACGTTCTGGAAGACCACCATGAGCGGGTAGACCGCGCCGCCCAACCGCTCGAAGCGCGCAATGCCGATCGCGAGCA
Organism: Pandoraea sp. E26; assembly: GCF_000681415.1. Taxonomy (NCBI): domain Bacteria; kingdom Pseudomonadati; phylum Pseudomonadota; class Betaproteobacteria; order Burkholderiales; family Burkholderiaceae; genus Pandoraea; species Pandoraea sp. E26. Next base: position 14,564 of record NZ_AYXJ01000025.1, on the reverse strand, counting down.
GTGCCCCCACGACGCTCGACAGCACGAAGCCATACAGCACCTCGCGCGCCGTCACCCATGCCGCGGCGGCGAGCTCGGGCTGCTTCGTCACCAGCGTCCCGGCGATCTGCGTCGGGGTCGGCAACACGAATGCGGGCACGTCGAACACGCGCAGCCCGGCCTCCCAGAGCACGAGCAGCACGACGAGCAGGGCCACGCCCGGACCGGCGCGCCACAGGCCGCGAAACGGCTTGGGGGCGGCGCGCCCGCGCGCGCCGGCGGGCACGACTTCCGTTGGCGATACGCTCATGACGCCCTCCCGGCCCGATGGCCTTCCTTCAATCGCTTGCGCAGATGCGACGCCGTCTGCGCGAACGCCTGCGTCGCATAGCTGTCCTCGTTGCGCGGGTAGGCCAGCGGCACGGTCAGGCACTCCAGAATGCGGGCCGGCCCCGTCGCCATGACGGTGACGTCGCGCGACAGGAACACCGCTTCGTCGATGGAGTGCGTCACGAACACGATCGTCTTGCCGGTCCGTTGCCAGAGATCGAGCAGGAAGTCACTCATCTCTTCGCGGGTGATGGCGTCGAGCGCACCGAACGGCTCATCCATCATCAGTACCTCCGGATCGAGCGCCAGGGCGCGCGCGATGGCCACGCGCTGGCGCATGCCGCCCGACAACTGCGACGGCTTGCGATCCACGGCGTGCCCGAGTCCCACGATGTTGAGCAGTTCGAGCGCGCGGGCGCGAATCGCTTCCTTGTCGCCAAACGTGCCAACGATCTCCATCAGCAGGCACACGTTGTCGAAGGCACTCTTCCACGGCATGAGCGCCGCCTCCTGGAACACCAGGCCGATGCGGCGCTGTCGCACCGCCTCGGCCGGCGTCATGCCCCCCACGCTCACGCGCCCCAGCGTGGGCGCCTGCAACCCCGCGAGCACCTTCAGCAGCGTGCTCTTGCCGCACCCTGAGGGCCCGACGAGCGACGTGAAGCCGCCACGCTCGACCGACAGGTGGATGTCATTGAGCACGCGGGTCACACGCCCTTGCGTCTCGAAGTCGACGCAAAGTCCGCTCACGCTGATGTAGGGCTGCGGCGACGGGACGGGCGCTTGTGTATGCGCCGGTGCTGTCGTGCGCACCGTCGTCACCCCGTCGGGCCGATCGGGACTTGTCATGGGGACACTCCAGTCTTGCGATTCCGGAATCATGGTCCGCGCTTCACGCCGCGCTCGGCGCGGCATGCGGCGCGAACGCCATCGTGCATCGACGACCTCGCGCAGTCGCGCGTCAGCCGGCGCTGGTCGCCTTCGCGAACGCGGGGCGCGCTTCGATACGCCCGAGCCATGCCGCGATGCCGGGCAGCGCCGGCAAATCGAACGGGAAGTTCACGCAGCGCCTGACCAGCGGCGCCAGTGCGATGTCGGCAAGACTGATCGCCTGTCCGGCACACCACGGCACCTCGCGCAGGTGCTTGTCGAGGATCGTCAGCTCGGCGGCGAGGTTCGGTCCCGTATCGGCCGCTTGCGCCTCCCTCGGCTTCTTCGCGTCCTTGAAGCCGGCGAGATAAACGGGGTTGAGCGACGCGAGCGTCCAGTCCATCCATCGCTCGACAAAAGTGCGTTGCGCCGGATCGGCGGGATACAGCGACGACGCCTGCCGGCTCGCGAGGTAGCGCAGGATCGTGTTCGACTCCCAAATCACGAGCTCGCCATCGGCCAGCGTCGGTACCTTGTTGGTGGGGTTCATGGCAAGATATTCGGGGGTGCCGGTGTTGCCGAACTGGCGACCGTAGTCGAGCCGTTCGTAGGGTTGCCCCAGTTCTTCGAGCAGGAAAATGACTTTTTGCACGTTGCCCGAAGTGGCGCGTCCGTAAAGCTTGATCATGTCGGTGTCCTCAGGTGATGTTCGGTGGGTGTCGCGACGGGCCGGCGTGGCTCACAGCGGCCGGTAGGCGATGCATTCGATCTCGATTCGCGTGGTGATCACGGCGCGCGCCTCGACCGTGGTGCGCGCGAGACGTCCGTCCGGGAAGAACTCCTTGAACACGCCGTTGTAGCGGCCGAAGTCGCGCGCATCCTCCAGGTAGACGGTGGCCTTGACCACATCGGCCAGATCGCATCCGGCCGCGCGCAGCGCCCGTTGCACGGCGAGAATCGTGGCGCGCGTCTCTTCCTCGATCGTGCCGCTGATCATGCCGCCGTCCTCGTCCTTGGCTACCTGGCCCGACACGAACACGTAGTCGCCGGCCCGCACGGCCGGGTGAAACGGAAGGTTCGGGTTGCGCTTGCCATGTACCGAAATCGTCATTGCCGTCCTCGTTGTCGTTGTCCGGGGCGAAGCGTCATCCCGGGAAGCACTCGATGATGTCGATGCCCTGCTGCCGGTCGAGCAGGTACACCAGACCGCGATCGTCGATCGTCACGTCGTTGGACGAGGCGCGCTCGCAGCCGGCGGGCGGATCCGGTTCGTAGTACGCGATCTCCTTCGGGGCGAACGGATCGGCGATGTCGACCAGCCGCATGCCCCTGGCGAACCACGCGAACGGCAGCGTCGTCCCCACGAAACGCTCGGAGGGCTGGTGGCAGCCCGACATTGGCTCGCGAGGCATGCCATCGGGGTCGACGCCCTCGACCTGAAACGTCGAGATCGGCATCGGCTGGCGCTCGTCGGTAATGTCGTAGATCCAGGCGAACGACGGCGGTGACGGCCGCAGTTTTGCCACGTCCTCGTCGGCCACCACCATGACCCGGCGTCCCTTGACCATGCCCGGGATCGGCAAGGCGGTATGCGTCGGGTGCGGATGCGCGGGACTGCTGTTCAGGCCCGAGACGAGCTTCGGCGCCGACATGTCGGAGATGTCCAGGATGAAGAAACCATGGTGCCAGTACGACACGTAGAGACGATCGCCCATGCGCAGCGGGTGATGGCAGCGAGGACGCACGTAGTCGTCCCACGGATAGGCTTCGCCGGCGCCGACGTTCTGCCCGGGGATCCACCAGCGGCCGACCTCCTCGGGCTGCTCGGGACGAGCCAGATCGAGGATCTTGACGATGTTGCCCACGAAGCCCTCGGCGGTCGGCGAGATATACGCGTAGCGACCGTCGAAGTCATACCGGTGCACGCCGCCGGCTTCGCCGCCGGAGTACCAACGCGAGATCGGACGCGGCTCCGACGGGCACGTGACATCGAAAATACCCAGCCCGCCACCGAACTCGGGCGCACCTTCGCGAAACTTCTCGTAGTTCACGAGCATCACGCCGTCCTGCACGCGAACCTTGTGCGAATGCCAGCCCATCGGCACTTCGAGCGTGGCAAGCAGCCGCGGATGCTTCGGATCCGACACGTCGTAGATCGACGTTCCGGCGGGGGGGCGCATGTGCGAGACGTACAGGATGTTCCGGTCGATCCACACCTGCCCGCCGCCAGGGCAGTCGATGTGACTCACCCGCCGCGTGTTCCACGCCTTGGCCATGGCGACTCCCCTCAGTCGAGCAGCATGATGTCGCCGCCGGCGGTCTTGCCCCAGCGCTGGAGCAGGCCGAACGCACGCAATGCGGGCTCGTCGCTCGCAATGAACACGATGGCCGGTTGCGTGGCGCTCGTGTTCTCGTATTCGGCCCACGTGCCGCCCGGCACGGCGAGCGTGTCGAACTGATGCGTCTCGAACGCCTCGCCATCGAGCGTTGCACGCACGGCCCCCTCCAGCGGCGACACGAGCAGGCTGGCCGTCTGCTTCATGGGCAAGGTGCGCTCGCCCGGACGCAGCATCTGCATGAAGAAGGTCATCGTCTTGTAGACCGGGCCGCCGCGAAGCGGATCGACGTACTCGATGCGCAATCCTTCGTAGGGGTTCTCGGCCCACTCGCGATGCTTCTCCAGCAATTCGCGCACGGCTTCGTAGCGGTAGATGAACATCGGCGAGGAACCGTTTGCGCCGCGTCGATGGTCGACGAAGCGCGGCATCAACCCGCCCGCACCGTAGGTAATGGCGGAGTAATCGGCGGGAAAGCGCGCCGACTGCTTGCGCATGACCGCTCCGCCCTCGCTGTAATCGTGATCGAACGACAGCGCGTTGAGCGTTTCGACGAGCGGGTAATCGAGCACCGACAGGTTGATGGCCGGTTCGCTGCCCACATTGCCGTGGTTGTGCCATGTGTCGCGCGGCGTGAGCACCATGTCGCCCGGGCCGAACACCACATCCTCGCCTTCGACGCCGGTGAAGTTCTGGGCACCTGTCAGACCGAGGCGAATGGCGCTCGCGGTGTGCCGGTGCGGCGGCATGATCTCGTTCGGATCGTTCAGGCGGTAGGCGGTGTACAGCGTGGTCACCGTCGCGCGTCGGGGCTTGAGTCCGGGATTAGTCAAAATCAGCGAGCGCCGGTCGGAGTCCGCCGTGGAAATCAGGCGCGCCGAGCGCTGCAGCAATGGCTCGAGCACCTCCCGATAGCGCCACAGATACGGCACGGCGCGCTGGCCTTGCATCAGTTGCCGGATTTCATCGTGTTCGACGTCGGCGCTACGCGCCCAGAACGGAAACAGGTGCGCGTTGCCGATTTCCTCGTACATCTGCCGCATCTCCTGCTCGCTCGCGCGACCAGCGGCTTGCTGCGTGGCTTGCATCATGCTGTGCTACCTCCGGGTGGGGTTTCACTGACTGCCGATGCAAACGATTAGATCAATACAAATTTTTTGTGTCAACCAAAAATGTATTTGGTTATTATGGTTGATATTATTTGGTTGTTAGTTTGGTTGAACCAAAACAGTCTTGGCGCAACCTCGAGATTCGCACATCGACACCGAATAATTGACGTGAATTACTAAAAAACAAGACCTCGCCGTGTTAGCCGATGGTTGTGAATTCCGCTATCATGCTGCCTCGGTAGAATTTTTGGCGTGCAACCAAACCCATTGGTTGTAGTGGAGAAAATAGCTATGGTCGATTTGGTTGAAAGTCTGCGAAGCCGCCTCGCCAACGGCGACGCCTTGCCGGCGGAGCGGCAGTTGGCCGACGAACTGGGCGTGAAGCGTCATCAGTTGCGCAATGCACTGAAGGTGTTGCGCGAGGAAGGCGAACTGGAGTCACCGCGGGGGCGCGGTGAGGGTCAGTCGAAGCGCAGCGGCGAAATACTGGCCGGGCGCACGAATGTGCTCGAAGTGATAGAACTGCGGCTGGCGCTCGAGCCGTTCCTCGCGCGTCTGGCGGCGGTACGCGCGACCCCGGTCGAGATCGCGCGAATCGAGCGTGCGGCGTCCACGCCACCGGGTGCCGACCGCGGCTCCACCGATCTGGCATTTCACCGCGCGGTCGCAGCGGCCTCGGGCAATGCACTCGCGGCGGACATCTATCAGATCGTCCGACGGGTCGGGTCGGACGTTCGCCTGCACGTGCAACAACCCATGCCGCACTGCCCCGAGCGTATCCGTCAGCGCGACATCGAGCATCAGGCGATCGCCGACGCGATTCGCGATCGGGCGCCGGACCTGGCCGAAACGGCAATGCGCGAACACTTGATTCGTGTGCGCGAGCAGATCATGGCGCGGATGGTGCCGGGAAGTCAGGGCGGCTGAGCCGTCAGCGATGCCGCGTTCGGCAGGCGCGTCGACGCAATGAATGACGGCGCCGGTCATGCCCAGGCCGCGGGCTGCGGCAATGGCATGCGCGCCGCGTTTCGCGTCAGCAGTTCCCCTTCTTTGCCTGGCCCGGCGGGCAGAAACCATTGCCGGGACCGCCGCGACCGCCATGCGGACCATCGTCGGGAAGATATACGGCACAGCTGGCCAGCAGCACCGTGCTGGCAAGAAGCAGAAAAGCGAGTTTGCGCATTGATGAGGCCCTCCGGGGATCCTAGGTAAGAATGACATCGTCGTGCCATTGCGCCGCCATTTTACCGGTTGGCCGCCCCCCCGGCACCATGACCGAACTTTTCCCGATATGCCGCCGGACTGGTCAGGACCAGACGCCGAAAGTGCCGGCGCAGCGATTCCTCCGAACCGAACCCCGCCAGCTCGGCGATACGCGCGATCGTCGGGGGCGTTTCCGCCTCCAGCATCTCGCGCGCCACGCTCACGCGCTCGCGCACGAGCCACTCGTACGGCGCCATGCCTGTCGCGTCCTGAAACTGGCGCTGCAACGTGCGCGGACTCATCGCGGCCCGTTCGGCGAGCGATTGCAGCGTGTGGGGCAAGGCAGGATGCTCGCGCACCCAGTCCATCAGCCTGGCCAGCCGGCTGCTTCCGTCCGGCGGCATTGGCCGGGGGACGAACTGCGCCTGTCCACCTTCACGATGCGGCGGCAGCACCAGCCGCTGCGCTACCCGGTTTGCCACGGGGCTGCCGTAGTCGCGCCGCACCAAATGGATCAGCATGTCGAGTCCCGCCGCCGATCCCGCCGACGTGACGATCTGTCCTTCATCCACATACAGCGCATCCGGCTGCACACGCACATTCGGGTAGCGCCGCTGCAACTTTTCCGCATAGCGCCAATGGGTGGTGACGGTCTTGCCGTCGAGCACCCCCGCGGCCGCCAGCACGAATACCCCGGAACAGATGGTGCAAAGCCGGGCGCCGCGCCGATACGCGGCACGAATCTTCCTGAGCAGTGGCTCGGGCGGGACTTCGTCCGGATCGCGCCACCCTGGCACGACGATCGTATCCGCCCGATCGAGCATTCCAAGCTTGTAGGGCGCGCAGATCGTGATTGCCCCGGCCGCGCGCAGTGGACCGGGTTCGGCCGCACAGACAGCGAAGCGGTACCACTCGACATCGAGCTCCGGGCGCTCCAGCGCGAACAACTCGGTCACGCAGCCGAATTCGAAGGTACAGAGCCGGTCGTACGCCAGCGCGACAACGAAATGTGGGTTCATGGCGTAATGTTACCGGATGTTGTCGATTACGCCACTTACCCCGTGCGCCGCGCGGGCACAGAATGGGCACTGAAGGATCGCGTTCTCTCCCATCACCCTCACCACGGGAAATTCGACCATGTCTACAAGCCACGTGACCAACGCCGTCACCGCAGTCCCCGCCGCCGACAGCGCCCGCGCGCTCGATCATTTCCAGACGTCCTTGCAATTCGAAACCGACTGCTGGGATGTTTCCAGCGCGCTAGCCAGTGGCGCCCCCGGATTCGTCCTGCTCGACGTTCGAAGCCCGGCGCTGTTCGCCCGAGGGCACGTGCCGGGTGCCGTTAACCTCCCCCACGGAAAGCTCGTTGCGTCGAAACTAGCCGATTTTCCGGCCGACACCTTGTTTGTCACTTACTGCGCGGGGCCCCACTGCAACGGTGCCACGCGAGGCGCGATCCGACTTGCCCAGCTCGGCCGACCAGTGAAGATCATGATCGGCGGCATCACCGGCTGGATCGACGAGGGGTTCGCACTGTCGACCTCGGCCAGCTTTCGGACTGCTGGCGCACAGGACGCTCGATGACGCTCACGACGCTCGATGACGCGCAGGTGATCGTCGACAGCGTGAATCCGGAAACGACGCTTATCGTCTCGCTTGACGATGTCGAGGCGTTTGGGCGCATGCTGCGCCACCAGAATCTGCTGATGTTCGCGGGAGTGGAGCGTCCGACGCGGCACGTCTGGCAGCCGTACATGACTGCCCAGCAAACGTTGCACGCCATATGGTCTGTCGGTCGCGCTCGCGGTGTATCACGCGTGCCTCAGGCGACTCGGCATGCTGCCGTTCTGGGTCGAGTTCGGCTGGTCAGTCGGGCGTTCGGTCCCGGTGGAAGTGCGCGATCCGGGCGCGGCGCGACGGGTTGCGCGGGTGCCGGCAAACGCGACGGACCGTTGTGCTTGCCGCCGTGCTCGCCGGCATGATCATGCGGGCTTGGCATGTGGGCCTGGCATGTGTGTGTCAACAACCTCGTCCGTGCTCGCGCCCTGTCGCCTGCCGATCACGGGTGCGCCCGATGGGAGAAATCGTCCAGCAGCGGCACGATGGCCAGCACGACGAGCGCGATGGCCAGCGGGACCGACGAGACGAAACCGAGATGTTTGAAGCCGAGCGCACCGGCGAGGCCACCGATAAAGAACATGCCCAGCAAGGACGACAACAGGTGTAGCTTCGCCTGGTTGGCGCTCACATGCTTGCGGTCCGGGGAGGCTTGCGAGCGATTCCAGTAAAGCAGCTTTCCGAGCTCGATGCCAATGTCCGTCACCAGACCCGTGACGTGGGTCGTGCGAATCTCCGCTTTCGAAATCTTGGTGATGATTGCATTTTGCAAGCCCATGACGAAGCAGAGCAGCGCTACGGTTCCGGGCGCGAACAGCCAATGGTGGTGCGCCAGATTCGCCCCGACGAAGCCGAAACACAGCAGCAGCATGGCCTCGAGCATCAGCGGTGCAGCGTACTCGCTGTTGGTGTGATGGCGGCGGCCCCAGTTGATGAGTACCGCCGAGGTGGCCGCCCCCGTGAGAAACGCCAGGAGCGCGCTGAGTCCGGTGAGGACCAGGACAATCTGGCCAAGCGCCAGATTGTCGGAAAGCGACGCCACGACGCCCGACATATGGGACGTGTACTGTCCCATCGCCAGAAAACCGCCGGCATTGGCCGCCCCAGCGACAAACGCCAGCCACCGGCCGAGACGCCGATTGGCCGCGTCGGTTCGTGCCGGATGTGTGAAACCACGTAGATAGTTGATCGGCATTGCGCACCTGCATTGCATACGCGAGATAGCGTGGCAACGATTTTACTCCCGCCGGGGACTCCAGTAGGAATCAGTTCGTGCAAGTGGCACTCAAGAAACCCTGCATGGCAAGGGTATGGGGCACGCTGTCCCTTGCCTGCGCCTCAACGTCACTGACCAGCCCTCCCCGACGTCGCCCCCTATTTGGGTAACGCATGGATTTAGAGTCCAATCACGTAGTCTGGAGATTGGACATGATGGATTCAGCAACCTTAGCGTGACGCTGTGTCCGGGATTACAGGGTCAACTCCATCCACTTCTGGGGTGACGTCAGACGGGTACTAATTCGGGTGCGGGGTCAACGATCATTTGCCTCGACCAGCGCACGACTCTATTTGAATTGCAAGTGCACGGCGAAATGCATCGACCGAATTCGGACGCCCGTAAATCACCATTCGGAATCGAAGCAAAACTAATACTAAGCGACCATCCCCCCACTGACCATCAACGATCTCCACATCACGATAAGAATAAGAAGACGCTGATATAAGAGCCATTACTAAATATCGATCATAGAGACTAAGACGATATAACCCTCCTCCCGATCTGAGAGCTCCATTACCCAGAATCACGAAAGCCCGCAAATCTTCTTTTACTTTCCCTCCCGCCTTATCAACACCCCTCCGAATTCCAGGAACTATTCCTAGAATACTTACCAACAAAAACATGAACAAGACAAACAGCAAAGCACCACCAAGGGGACCAAGCTCCACGACGCACATGAAAATCCACCTCCCGCTCTGATACTAATATGTCGGATCCAGCGTCACGTTGACTGGGGACGAAACACCCACCCCGATACCAAAGCTTATTCCGTTAAAATATTTACCCGGAGCAATCCAAGATTTCTCCGCCCAAGCCAAGGAGTTACTCGGCGTTATTTGAACACCTAGATACCTCCCCAATCCAAAATTGACAACGGAAGGTCCGGAGTACTTTAAATCCCCAGAAAAACCAACGCTCATGCCAATGTCATAGATCGTCCCAAGAGAAACGTCTGGCTTTATTGACATTACCCCATCGTTAGCGGTGTAGCTGACATTCGGTCCGATACTAACCCCTGGTGAAATCGGCAGATGGAATCCAGCTTGAAAGCCAATAGTTGGCGTATTTCTTGGATCGGAATTTTGAATTCCCGCAGAGTTCTCGCCGGTATTCCACCCCTGTGCGAACGGGCTCGTCGAAAGTGTCTGAGCCGAGCCTGCTTGCGCGGCCTCTGGTGACCGGACGTTCCAACTGTAGGGCGAAGTCGGTCCCCCGGTGCTTTGCTGAATCAGATTTCTTAACGCGTCTGAAGGCGATGCAAACATCGACGAATCCTGCACCAAATAGTAGTTGCCCGCTCCATCGTTGGTCACTCTCATACCGGCCGTGTCATAGAGCCGACCCACGGTAGTACTCCCATTCAGCGGCACTACCATACCTGTTGTAATAGTCTCGCGATAATGGCTATTGGCCGCAGAGCGCAGCATATCCTCTATCTGCTCCGCTGTGATCGGTGATCCGTCCGTGTTCTTTAATGCCCTTGCCTTTGCGTCGTCTGAGATCCTTTTGGCGAGTGCTTTCTCCTCCGGATGCAACTGCCGATTAAACCGATCGACGTTATACCCGGCAAACGCTCCCGAACTCCCACCAACCGCCGCCCCCACCGCAGTACCAACGCCCGTCGCCACAATCTGCGCCAATGCCTGATCGATATCGGCGTTGCCCGTCGGGTGGGCCTTCTGAATGCTCTCGCTCAGTTCGTTCAGTGTTCCGCCGAGCTTCGACGTCAACCCTGCACCTAACGCACCACCGAGCGCATTGCCCCCTCCAAAGCCTGCGATGATGGCGCCACCAGCGGCGTGCATTGCCGCACGGTAGTCGCCGCCCTCCTTCCAGTCGTCCGCTTCCTTCTGATACTGCGCCTTCAACTCCGGATCGGTCGTGGCGTCGGCCATCTTTAGCGCCGCTTCTCGCTTCTTGTCCGCATACGTCCCAATATCCCGCGCCACCGCTTCCCCGGCCGCCGTCGCCGCTGCCATCAAGCGTGACTGATCGTTAAGCAGGTTCTGCAAATCCGGCGTTCGGTTCACCGTTTCGTTCAGATTCGACGTATCGCGATTCAGGCTCGCCAGATCCTGCGTCTGGTTCGCGCCGTTCGTCAGCGTGATGGTGCGTTCACTCACGATCACCGCCGTATTGCTCGCGTTGATATCAGAGTTGTTCTGGAAAGTCGAATCCGAGTTGGCGTCGCCGTTGGACCTCGACAGCGACGCGGATATAAAATCGTCCGTTACCTCACTATTTATCACGCACAGTCAGAAGAATCACCTTGATCGTCCACCCTCAATGATCGGCCGCATACCTTGCAGCTTTCCGGAGCCAGATCCACATACGGAATCGGATGTCCTCGCGGTATAGAATTGCAATATGGGCACCTGTAAAACTTCGAAATCAATAAAAACAAAATCGCCACAAAAAATAAAACATAAAATATCGTTATGTATTCCAGCCACTTCGGCAATAATTTAAATCCCAAAAAACCAATAAATCCAAAAACCATAATAGCAATTATGAGGCGCCTAATAACATTAAACCGCCCAACGCTCGCATTCATCATCAATCAACTACCTCCCCTTATAAGTAAACTCTATGATATTGAATTTAATTTCGGCTCCAACGCCGACATTCGGTCCAATTGCAGCCACCCCCTTGGTCTGCCAGTACCCCCCTGTGATGGGCGTTCCTTGAATGTTAGAGAAAAGACCTGCACCACCTCCGAACTGTCCGGCCAGAGGACCAAGCATGGCACTCGCGGAGACGGAGGAACCGACACGAAAGTCACCGACCTTAGGACTGGATCCATAGCTCACGAGATCGGAATTCGCGCCTTGGCTTGCTCCGGCCAACCATCCATGGGCACCATGAATCGCACCGGATTTTGTGGAGGCTCCAACTCTTGAGAGAATGGAGCAATGAACAAGAAGCCAAGCAAGTTTTCCCCGGAAGTCCGAGAGCGCGCAGTGCGCCTGGTACGCGAGCAGCGTAGCGAGCATCCTTCGATGTGGGCGGCAGTCGAATCGATTGCGCCGATGATCGGCTGCACGCCGCAGACGCTGTTGGATTGGGTTAAGCGCGACGAGGTCGACCGTGGAGAGCGCGATGGCGTGAGTACGGCCGAGCGTGAACGCATCAAGGCCTTGGAGCGCGAGGTCAAGGAACTGCGCCGGACCAATGAGATTCTCAAACTGGCGAGCGCGTTTTTCGCCCAGGCGGAGCTCGACCGCCGTTTCAAGTCCTGAAGGCCTTCATTGATCAGCATCGCGACACCTTCGGGGTCGAGCCGATCTGCAAGGTCTTGCGGATTGCCCCGTCGGGCTACCGACGCCATGCAGCACAACTTCGCGATCCGTCGAAGCGCTGCGCCCGCGCGAAACGCGATGAGCTTTTGCAACCGGAGATCAAGCGTGTCTGGCAGGCCAACATGCAGGTCTACGGCGTGCCGAAGGTCTGGAAGCAGATGAACCGGGAAGGCATTGCAGTGGCACGCTGCACGGTCGGACGGTTGATGAAACTGCAGGGCTTGCGTGGCGCAGTTCGCGGTAAGCGTGTTCGCACGACGATTCCCGAGGTGACCGCGCCGCGCCCGCTGGACCGAGTCAACCGGCAGTTCAAGGCTGACCGACCGAATCAGCTCTGGGTGTCGGATTTCACGTATGTCTCGACATGGCAAGGCTGGCTGTACGTGGCATTCGTGATCGACGTGTTTGCCCGCCGTATTGTTGGCTGGCGCGTCAGCTCGTCGATGACCACGGACTTCGTTCTGGATGCACTTGAACAAGCGCTGTACGCCCGCCAACCGGGTGAGGACGGGACTTTGATTCATCATTCCGACAGAGGGTCTCAATACGTCAGCATCCGCTACAGCGAACGGCTGGCTGAGGCCGGCATCGAGCCGTCGGTCGGCAGCTACGACAATGCGCTGGCCGAGACGATCAACGGCCTGTACAAGACGGAACTGATTCATCGGCGCGCCCCTTGGAAAACGAGGGAATCCGTCGAACTGGCAACGCTGGAATGGGTCGCCTGGTACAACCATCATCGGCTGATGGAACCGCTCGGCTATATTCCGCCTGCTGAAGCTGAGGCAAACTACTACAGGCAACTCAGAAATGCCGCTGACGTGTCCGCATTAACTTAAACCAACCAGCCTCCACGATTCCCGGTGCGGTTCAGTCTGCCTCAGCCTTGAGATCACTGTATACGCACCGTTTAGTGGCTTACGACGGCTACCCCTGTCCACTAAATCCTGGTATCTCCATTTGTTGTTTGTGCTATAGCCGATTTCGTACCCGAAAATATTGCAGAATTGCCACGATCCAGAAGACTAGAGCCATGAGAGAGCCACGAATCAGCACAAACCGTACGTCATCCATTCCCCACCGATACGCTCCACCGTAAAATATTTCAGCCATCAGGACAGACGATACTTTGATCGCCGCGAAACATAGCATCGACAGGGCATAGGCCAATAGCAGTAGGAGCACTAAACGCATCATTTTTTTGCAGACTCCATTCGATCCTTGACACCATTTATTGCGGCGCTCGCCGCCTCAGAACCTGACCCGCCGGCTACGCCGGCCCCGATTACACCCAAATTGTTCGGTAACAGGAAGTTCAATCCCGACGGCCCTGCCCATTTTCCGACATCCGCCCAGCCCGAACCGTTGATCGTGGGCCGCAGAATGGAGTTGATCCGCGTCTCCATATCTTTGCCAACACCATAGCCGAAGACCGCGCTAACGCCGCTCACTAAGCCACCAAACATAATGCTATCGCGCTTACCGAATACGGCGTTATTGATCGCCGTGCCTATCGCACCGCCCGCGCCATTCACCAACGGTTCCATCCCAGCCCGCCGTATACGCCAACGCCTCCCGATATCGCGGCAATGGCTACATCAACGGGATTGACTGTCCCGTTCTGGCAATACTGCGAGCCAGCATTGATGCCCGCGCTAATCGTGCCGGTTCCTGCTGCCGAAGTCCATGCTGTCGACCCCAATGCCCCGTCAACCCCGAAGATCGGCGCCCCCGGTATGGCTGACAATGCAGGAAGGACCGCCGGCACCGCCAACGCGCCCGCAATAGCAAGGCCGAGTTTAGGATTAGCAATGGCTCCCGGCAATGCCCGTTGCTCCGGCGTTAGCGAACCGTCCTTGTTTCCGTACAGGAAAGGATTCTTGTACTCGGCGGCAGTCGCTGTGAACATACAACCGGCGTTCTTGCCGATATATGCCACCGCAACTGCATCACCTCCCGGCCCCTTGCTAGCAGATGCGTCGACTAATCGGTAACCGTTGGCCAATAGCATGTTTTCCGCTTGGCTCTGGCTTATGGCCTTTCCTGTAGTGTTCTCGTAAAACTCTGCAAAGCTTTTCGCATTGTCTTTAGCCCACTGCCGCTCATTCGGATGCAACTGCCGATTAAACCGATCAACGTTATACCCGGCAAACGCTCCCGAACTCCCACCAACCGCTGCCCCCACCGCAGTACCAACGCCCGTCGCCACAATCTGCGCCAATGCCTGATCGATATCGGCGTTGCCCGTCGGGTGGGCCTTCTGAATGCTCTCGCTCAGTTCGTTCAGTGTTCCGCCGAGCTTCGACGTCAACCCTGCACCTAACGCACCACCGAGAGCATTGCCCCCTCCCAAGCCTGCGATGATGGCGCCACCAGCGGCGTGCATTGCCGCACGGAAGTCGCCGCCCTCCTTCCAGTCATCCGCTTCCTTCTGATACTGCGCCTTCAACTCCGGATCGGTCGTGGCGTAGGCCAGCTTTTGTGCCGCATCTCGCTTCTTATCTGCATACGTCCCGATATCGCGCGCCACCGCTTCCCCGGC